>JAGYNR010000046.1 GCA_018399715.1 Desulfobacterales bacterium
TCGCCGTTGATGAGCAGTATCGGATTGGCCTGGACCGGATTATATGGCTTTTATTGTTTATTTATCAAGCCCGTCAAAGATACGGAAAATTTTATTGAACCGTTTCGAATACGGTGTGTTGACGATCACCTGTTTAACCGGGCAATTGATGCAATTGGAATGATCGATGAGCTGTTGTCTTTCTGCACCTTTGCTGTAGAATTTAAGCATCCTGCGACACTACCGAAAATCGCTGATAAAGCCTGTCATTTTTTTGAAGCAACCGGTTTGAGAAATCCGGTACTGGCAAAAGATAATATGGATTTTGTTCCCAACAGGGTGTGCATGAACCGGAAACGGCTCACATTTATCACCGGTCCCAACAGCGGCGGGAAAACCACCATTTGCAAGAGTATCATCCATAATCAGCTTCTGGCACAGATCGGTTCTTATGTAGCGGCTGAAACAGCAACCATTAATATAGCCGAGAGGATATGGTACCAGGCCCCGAAATTTGACGGGTTACAGGATGACGAGGGAAGATTCGGTACAGAGCTGAGTAGAACCCGCGATATTTTCTTTTCAACCACCCCGAAAAGCTTGGTGATCCTTGATGAACTGGCGGAAGGAACTACCTATGAAGAAAGACTTCACACGTCCTTCAAAATTTTAAATGATTTTTGTACCATTGGTAACAGTACTATTTTGGTTACCCACAACCATTCACTGGTAGACAGGTTTATGCATGAGAAAAAAGGACAGTGTGTTATGGTTGAGTTGAAAGGCGATCTTCCATCTTACCGGATAGTGCCCGGAATTTCAAGGATATCCCATGCCGATAAAATAGCTGAGAAAATAAATTTTACCGACTCAGACCGTCATCGCTATATGAGGGAAAAAGGATATCTGTAAATATCTCATTAAAGGAGGCCATTTAATGAAGAAGCTGCCCATCGGGATCAGTAACCTTCAGCAGATTGTTGAGGATGGATACGTCTATGTGGATAAATCCAGGTATGTTTATCAGTTAGCCGAAAGCGGGAAATACTATTTTCTCTCCCGTCCGCGGCGATTTGGCAAATCTTTGTTCATCGATACGCTAAAAGAGGCGTTTGAGGGAAATCGGGAGCTGTTTAAGGGGCTATGGCTGTACGATCACTGGGGCTGGGACAAGCGGTATCCCATAATTCATCTCTCCTTTGCGGAAGGAGTTTTAAAAACCAGGAAGGAACTGGACTTAAAAATTTTTGAACTTCTCCGGGAAAATTATGAACGGCTTGAAATGGGCTGTCAATACAGCGGCAGTGTTTCAGGCTGTCTGAGTCGTCTGATTCGCCGGGCAAAAGAAAAATTTGGCCTGCGTGCTGTGATTCTTATTGATGAATACGATAAACCGATTTTGGACAATATTGCTGATCCAAAAGCAGCTTCGGAAATGCGGGAAGGTCTGAAAAATCTATATTCCGTCGTTAAAGCTCAGGACGCCAATATTCAGTTTGCCTTTCTCACCGGTGTATCCAAGTTTTCCAAGGTGAGTCTGTTTTCGGGTCTGAATAACCTGAGAGACATTACTTTAATTCCCCAATATGCCACCATCTGCGGCTATACGGAACCGGAGATGACCGATGTGTTTGCCGAACACCTGAAGGGCAAGCCTTTAGAGGAGATTCGTAAATGGTATGACGGTTATTCCTGGCTGGGAGAGAAGGTATATAATCCTTTTAGCATACTGAACTATCTGGAGAATAACCGGTTCAGCAACTATTGGTTTGAAACCGGCACGCCTAGCTTTTTGATTAATTTGCTCAAAAAAAAACGATACTATATCCCAGCTATAGAGGGTATTGAAGCCTCTGAATCCATTATTGGCGCTTTTGAAGTGGATTTTATCGAGCCGGAAAATCTTCTCTTTCAGGCTGGTTACCTGACCATTGAACAGGAATACCGGGTGGCCGGTAAGATGTTTTACAGATTGCGATACCCCAATATGGAGGTGAAAAGCAGCCTGTCGGATTATATCCTGAACATTTATTCTCCTGATTCTCTGCTCAAAGACAGATCGCAACTTCGGATTTATCAGGCCATGGAGAAAAACGACCTGGAATTAATGTACAAGTCATTTCGTGCTTTGTTTGCCGCCATTCCCCATGACTGGTACCGTAAAAACAACATGGCTGACTATGAAGGTTATTACGCCTCTGTCTTCTACTGCTACTTTGTTGCCCTGGGACTGGATGTCACGGCTGAAGACACGACAAACCACGGTCGGGTCGACATGACCGTAAAACTGGGAAACCGTGTGTTTATCTTTGAATTCAAGGTGGTGGATATCGATAAAACGCCAGGAACAGCTCTGGAACAGATTCGGAAAAAAGAGTATGCTGACAAATACCGTTCCAGGGACACCGAGATCTATCTCATTGGTGTGGAATTTGACCGGAATGACCGGAACATTGTGCGCTTTGAGTGGGAAAGGGGATGAGGTTATAACGCATACAACAATACAGCAATTATGGAAAAATTGTCAAAAAAAAGAAATATTTAGCCATTATGACAACTTTCTTTAAACGGATATGATCAGATTCCTGTATGGATCTACAACCGCACTGGAACCCGGTGGAACAACCGTAGTGGATGAATATTCCACAATGATGGCGGGACCATCAATTTTGTTGCCGCAATTCAAATAGTTTCTGGATACAATTGTTGCGTTGAAGGGAGTGCCATCGAAAATAACCTCACGGCTGTCTAAAAACGCTTTATCAGAGGGTAATTCTGATGATTTCTTTTGTTTTTTCAGAATGGTTTTGGTGTTACTGCCGATTGCTCTGAGCCGAACATTGACAATTTCAAGGGGTTTATTCCGGTTACAATAGCCATACTGTTTTTGGTGCAAATCGTGAAATTTCTGAAGACATTTCATTGAAAAAGGAACCATAATTTCATAAGATTGTCCTTTATACCGCATGTCCAGATATTTTTCCATTACCATCTGTGCTGCCGAAACTTGCTCTTCGGCAAGTGCTTTGGTTGCACGGTTTACCATTGGAACGAAATAATTGTCAAGGAGACGGATATCTTCACCGATGGTCGGATGTATCATTACAGTCCGGGAATAATCTTTTACAATATCGGCCATCAACATTCCCATCGCCGATAAGATACCAGGGTTTTCAGGTATGATGACCCGGGGTATGTTCAGCATCCTTGCCAGAAAAACGCCGTGCAGCCCACCGGCGCCGCCGAATACAAAAAGTGAAAATTCCCGGGGGTCCATTCCGCGTTCCACCGAGATGATCCGTATAGCCCGTTCCATGGCTGAATTGGCAACCGCAAGGATTCCTTCAGCCAGTTCAATGCCATTTTCATCCAGACCGGCGTCACGGCTCATTTTGCAGAAATGAGCCCGTAGCGGTTCGGTGTGAAGGGTAAGATGGCCGCCCAAAAAATATTCCGGCACTATTCGTCCCAAAAAAAGATTGGCATCTGTGACCGTAATCAATTGACTGTGACCATAACAAACCGGTCCGGGGTCAGCGCCGGCGCTTTCGGGTCCCACCTTGAGCGATTCCCCTCTGTCGATACGGGCAATAGAACCGCCGCCGGCACCCACCGTATGAATATCGATCATGGGGACTTTCACCGGATAACCGCCGATAAAGGAATCGGTGGTGAGGGGAAGTTTTCTGTTGATCAATGCCACATCGGTTGAGGTTCCCCCCATATCAAAGGTGATCACTTTCTGATAGCCTGCCGCCCCGGAAATCTTTCGGGCACCGACCACACCTCCGGCGGGTCCTGAAAGGATGGTACGGACAGATTCTTTCATGGCTGTACCTGAAAGGATACTTCCGCCATTGGACTGCATGATTCGAAGATTTCTCCGCCCCAGACGTTTGGATATATGACTGAGATATCCTTTCATTTTCGGTGCGACATAGGCGTTAATGACAACTGTTGAAGTCCGCTCATATTCTCTGAATTCTGAAAGGATTTGATGGGAAAGTGAAATGGGTAGGTGAAGAGATCTGATGGCATGAGCAATTTTTAGTTCATGCGTCGTATTTACAAATGAAAAAAGAAGCGATACCGCAACGGATTCAGCTTTTGCCTGTTTTAACTCTTCTACCAAATGGGAAAGATCATGATCTGTGGGTTCTGTCAAAACATTGCCCGAAGCATTGATCCGGCATTTGATGCCAAATCGCATGTTTCGGGGAACTAGCGGGCTGTCTTTTTGATAGGCCAGGTCGTAAAGCCTTAGTCGGTTTTGTCTTCCGATTTCGATGATATCTTCAAACCCCTGATTGGTCACAAGGGCGATACGGGCACCGTTTTTTTCAAGGATCGTATTGGTTGCCACCGTAGAACCATGAATCACCCGGACAGGTTGGCCGTAACAAAGATGATCGATTCCGGAAAGAACTGCCGCCGAAGGATCCAAAGGAGTTGACAAGATTTTGAAAACGTTCCATTTTCCATTTTTTTCAAATATGAAATCGGTAAATGTACCGCCGGTGTCAATCCCAATCAGAGCTGATTTTTTATTATTTTCTGAATTCATCTTGATGGAAATTACCTTTATCTGATTTAGTTTTTTCAAAAATTCTAGGGTTAGGTACCAAACCTGCCCGCCCTGTTTATGGATAATATTTTCTGACCATAAGAAACAAGCAGCCGGCAATAAGAGCAAACAGGCTGCTTAACAAGAACAGAAAAAATGTATCCGTATGCTCATAGGCATATCCGTTGATCAAAAATCCTGTCATCAGGCCAAAGCCATAGGTGACAGCATTATTGACAGCCTGGCCGAATGTTTTGGACCCCTCGGGACTCATTTGATCGATATACAAGATACTTGCCATGTGGAAAGTACCATAGGTAATAGCATGGGCAACCTGAGATATTAAAATGACAATGGGGTCAGCGAAAAAATAAAGTGTCAACCATCTTAATACTGCTGTGATGAATGAAAAAATCAATACATTTTCCAGGGAAAAAGCTCTGAATAATTGTGATGAACGAACCATCACCAGAATTTCGGCGACAACACCCAACGCCCAGCAAAGGCCGATAAATGTTTTGCCGTAACCAAGCTGCTCCAGATGAATCGAGAAGAATCCGTAGTAAGCACCGTGACTTGTCAGCATAAAAAATGCGGATAAAAGAAACCCTGAAACTTTCAGATTTAGAAAACGTTTAAGACGGTTATGTGAAAAATGAGATGACGATGTTATTCGGCCTGTGGGAATTCCCAGCGCGATGATGGCTTGTCCAGCGGAGCCTGCCAGAATGAGGGACAGAATAATACCGACCGGATAGCGATCAATAATGCTTCCTGCCAGGATGACCATCATAATGAAACTAATGGAGCCCCATGCCCTGACACGTCCGTATCCTTTCTTTTCCACTCCCAACAACTCCATGGTAAATGCCTCCAGAAAGGAAATGAGAGGTGCATAAAAAACAGCGTAAAAAACCGTAATCACTACCATCCATAAAAAGTTTTGGGTCAGCAGATAGAAACTCCACATGATCGGGCTGATAAAGGAGCACAAAATGAAAATCTGTCTTCGAATCTGAAAGCGGTCGGCTATTAACCCCCACAGAAGCGGGAAAAAAATTACAGCTACCGATCTGATGGCTGAAAGTACGCCGATTTGAATACCGCTAAAATCAATGTGGAGACAATAAAGATTGAAATAAGGCAGATAAATACCCAACAATCCAAAGTAAAGAAAATACTGGGAAGAAATAATAATCTTATCGGATATAATCGTTTTTTTTGCCATATATTTTATGATGCATCATATTTTTTTGAAAGTCTATAGCATGGCTCAGCTCTTATCCTGATACGTTCAATACAAAGCTTGGCCAGCAAAGTATACTCTCTTTACAAAAAAAGATGAGGATGGTAAATTTTTAAACCAAGAAAAAGTTAGAAAAACCAAGAAAATTTAAGTCAGGAGCCGAAAAAAATGGAATACATTAAAATACGTTTTGGAGATGATTCTGATCGGTTGGAGTCCCGATTTGAAAAAAACATCGAGGATATGTTTCGCTCCATCAGTCCAATGTTTTCGCTTTCTGAAAAAACCTGGAAGCCCCAGGTGGATATTTATGAAACCGAAAAAAAAATTATGATTCTGGCGGAAATCGCCGGGGTTTGTCAAAAAGATCTGGAAATCGAAATCAATAGCAAAGCGGTAAGAATTTTCGGCAAACGCTATGAGCTTCCAAGGGGGGAACGGGCTAAATACCGGCTGGCGGAAATTCAGTTCGGCAATTTCGAACGAATTTTGTTTCTGCCTGTGATGATCGACCCGGAAAATGTTACTGCATCATATGACAATGGGTTTTTAAAAATACATCTGACCAAAAAGCCGGTGGAAAAAACGTTTCGTATTCCTATTGTTGAAGGATAATGGATGAGATATGAAATAGTGCTCCAGTGCTAAAAAAGAACTTGTCATTCAATAAAAAGGGGGATTTTTATGATAGACAGTCAATCCAACCCGGTTGAAAATTCATCCGAAAAAACACCGGGAGTTCTTCCTATCTTGCCTCTGTTCGATACCGTATTGTTTCCCAAGATGGTGCTTCCGTTGGTGGTAATGCAGGAGGAATCGATTCAGTTGATCGATGACGCCATGGAAAAGGATCGGGTTATTGGTCTTGTCGTAGCAAAAGAAAAAGAGGTAAAGGAAATATATGAAAGTAAAGATCTGTTTAGTGTGGGCTGTAGTGCACTGATTTTAAAGATGGCCAAGACCGAGGATAAAAAGGCTCAGTTATTGGTCCAGGGACTTAGTCGTTTTAATATTCAGGAATATACGCAACAACAACCCTATTTAAAAGCAACAATCGAAACCATCAAGGATATTGACAAGGCGGACAAAGAAGTCGAGGCACTGGTAGCCAACCTGTTGAGTCTGTTCAACCAAATCGTGGCATTGTCACCGGGCCTCCAGCCGGAGATCGCCAACATGGCCAAATCCATTAAGGAGCCCGGTATTTTAAGTGATATGGTGGCTTCTACCATTAACTCTACCGCCGAAGAAAAACAAAAAGTTTTGGAAATTTATGATGTCAAAAAGCGTCTGAAAGAGGTAACCCGTCTGGCTAACTATCAATTGGAGATTCTGGAACTTGGAAGTAAAATTCAAACCCAGGTAAAAGGGGATA
Source organism: Desulfobacterales bacterium (assembly GCA_018399715.1). Taxonomy (GTDB): domain Bacteria; phylum Desulfobacterota; class Desulfobacteria; order Desulfobacterales; family SKZT01; genus M55B149. Next base: position 7,165 of record JAGYNR010000046.1, read on the forward strand.
TCGACAAGCAGCAGAGGGAATATTATCTTCGCCAGCAGCTCAAGGCCATCAAGGAAGAGCTGGGAGAAAAGGATGAAACCACCGCGGAAATAGAGGAATACCGGGCTAAAATTGATGAAAAAAAATTGCCGGAAGAAGCCAGAAAGGAGGCTGACCGGGAGCTTGACCGGTTATCCAAAATGCATCCATCCTCTGCTGAGTATACAGTCGCTACGACATATCTGGATTGGATTATTTCGCTTCCCTGGCAGGAAAGTACCAAGGATGAACTGGATATTAAAAAAGTAAGAAAAATTTTAGATGAGGATCATTACGGACTTGAAAAGCCCAAAAAACGAATTATCGAGTATCTGGCAGTCAGAAAACTCAAACCTGATTCCAAGGGGCCGATTCTTTGTTTCGTAGGTCCGCCGGGAACCGGTAAGACTTCTTTGGGTAAATCGATTGCCAGGGCCATCGGTCGCAAATTTATCCGGATATCCCTGGGAGGAGTGAGAGACGAAGCCGAGATTCGGGGACACCGCAGAACTTATATCGGCGCACTGCCCGGCAGAGTAATTCAGGGGCTAAGGCGTGCGGAAACCAATAATCCAGTATTTATGCTGGATGAAATCGACAAGGTGGGAAGTGACTTTCGGGGGGATCCGTCATCTGCTTTGCTGGAAGTACTTGATCCTGAACAAAATTTTTCTTTTCAGGACCACTATCTGGATATTCCGTTTGATCTTTCCAAGGTAATGTTTATCACGACGGCCAATATTTTGGATACCATACCGCCGGCGCTCAGGGACCGTATGGAGGTACTTTGGTTATCGGGATATACGGAAGATGAAAAGACTAAGATTGCTAATCGTTACCTTATTCCCAGGCAACGTGAAGCCAACGGTCTGAAGGCTTCCCAGATCAGCTTTACCATGGGTTCTATCCGCAGAATTATTTCAGGTTATACCCGGGAAGCAGGCTTGAGAAATCTGGAACGGGAGATTGCTACCATATGCCGTGGGGTAGCGGCAAAGGTCGCCGCCGGAGATGCCAAATCCGTATCCATTAAAGTTATCAACGTTGCTAAATATCTCGGACCGATCAAGATTACCTCCGAGGCCAAAGCCAGAAGCACGACGCCAGGTGTCGCCATGGGGCTTGCCTGGACTCAGTATGGAGGAGAGCTTCTATTTGTGGAAGCAACGGCGATGAAAGGAAAAAATGGACTGACCCTGACTGGCCAATTGGGCGATGTCATGAAAGAATCGGCCTCGGCCGCTCTCAGTTTTATTCGGTCAAACGCCAAGTCTCTGGGTATCAATGAAAATTTTTTCAATACCCACGATATTCATATCCATGTGCCGGCCGGAGCGATTCCCAAAGATGGTCCTTCCGCTGGTGTGACAATGCTGACCGCGTTAGCTTCTCTTTTAACCGGCAAAGCGATCAAAAAGGATTTGGCCATGACAGGTGAAATAACGCTAAGGGGACAGGTTCTGCCAGTAGGTGGTATTAAAGAAAAGGTTTTGGCTGCTCACCGGGCAAACATTAAGTCGTTGATTCTTCCAAAATTTAACGCAAAGGATTTGGAAGATATTCCCAAAAAGGTTCAAAAGGATCTGGAGTTTCATTTTGTGGATAAAATGCGAGATGTTATCAAAATAGCATTGGAAAAATAAGAACGATACTCATAGGAAATCCAGATCCATTGAGGAACAACTGAGATCAGAGGACAGAAGTCAGAAAATACTCCCTCACCCTTGATGGGGGAGGGCCGGGGCGGGGGTGAAGTCAGAGGTCAGAGGTCAGAAGTCAGAGATCAGAGGTCAGAGGTCAGAAGTCAGAGGTCAGAAGTCAGAGAGCATTAAATCAACAATCAACAATCAACAATCATCAATACTATGGCAAGGTATTCCATGAAAAACTTTCTTTTTTTATGTCTGTTCTTTTTGATGATGACTGCAGGTTGTGCTTTATCACCGGACTCAAAGGTATCTTGCCCGGAGTCCGGGAAAAAAACAATCCCCAAACCTTATCGCGTCGGTTCTACGTGGTATTATCCCATTGAGGAAGCAAACGGTTTCAGGCAGCAGGGAATAGCATCCTGGTACGGAAAACAGTTTCATGGAAAACGGACTTCCAGTGGCGAAATTTATAATATGTATGACATGACAGCGGCCCATAAAACACTTCCGCTGGGAACTTATGTTAGAGTACAAAATCTTGAGAACAAACGGATTGTAGATGTGAAAATTAATGATCGGGGGCCGTTCGTCAGAAAAAGAATCATCGATCTTTCCTATGCCGCAGCAAAACAGATTGCCATCGTGGGCCCGGGCACAGGTCCGGTGGAAATAATGGTGTTAAAGGCACCGGCATTGTCTGTTGAGGGCAATTCATATCCGGTTGACTATTACAGTGGAGATTTTACTATCCAGGTGGGTGCGTTCAAAAACAGGAAAAACGCCGAAAACCTAAAGCGCGAACTGGAAAGCGAGTATTCGGATGTTTCTATTTCAAGCTATTTCAACGGACATGAGACGTTTTTCAGGGTTCGGGCGGGTCATTACACTGATCTGGAAAAAGTACTGGAATTTGAACAAATTTTTATGAAAAAAGGATTTCATGATGCTTTTGCGGTTGCAAAATAAAAACGTTGCCGTTAAATTGCTCAATTTTTAAAAAATGATTTGAAAGAATATTAACATGATTGAGTTTGACAGCTTAGCAGTTAACCTGTCATTTCCAGCAAATTAAATGAGCCTCAGGTACGTTTATAATGACATCGATGGATGTATCGGAAATTTTGCAAAACCCAAATTCCCCGATAAACAAAATCTTTCCGAAAACGAATGTGAACTTCATGCTTTGCAGAAACTGGTAACGCAGCTTCCCGAAATTACGTTTGCGGTTGTTACCGGCAGATCCGTTCATGAGGCCGATAATATTATCCATTACTTGAATTTTTCAGGGATTTCCCTGTGCGAAATGGGCAATGTCATTTATCAGCCGGGCGAAAAGAGTTATTTTTTGTACGAACATCTGGGTCTTTGCCCGGAAAGTATGTCGTTTTTGAAGGCATTTTTCAGATGGCGGGATGATTTGGATATTGAAACGTTGGCAAGGGAGAAGTTTCCGGATTCTGGTGTTAAGTTCCTGAAGGATCGGTTATGTATGATGACATTTGAATTTGAAAGAAATATCGGACGGGAACTGGCGAACTGGTTATATACGTTTTTTTTCCCGGAAACGGTTAAAGATGCCATTTACAAGGGATATTTAAACCTTGTGTTTTCCGGCAAGGCGTTGGATATTTTACCGTTTATCGGAAAATCATCGGCCATGAGCTATTTAGATTCCCAAAAGCAGATAGTGCTTGACCAAACACTATCGATCGGTGATTCTTTTCATTCAGACTATGATTACATGAAAATTTCGGGTTATGCCGGTTGTCCTGGTAATGCTGATCCTCAGATCTTGCAGATAGTTGCCGAAAAAAAAGATAAAGGCTATATTTCCAAAAAATCCCATGCTCAAGGAAATTTAGATATTATTCATCACGCGATAGATTACTGGTTATAGGCTTAAAACAACCAAAACACAAACATGAAAGCAACATGCATCATGAATCCTGTTATTACCATCAGCAGCGAACGGTTGAAAGAAATACTGGAAAGACAAAAATCAAAGAGAATCTGTGTTTTCGGAGATTTTTATCTGGACCGGTATTCGATTGGCATCATGGAATGTATTTCCAGAGAGGCTCCCATACCCATCGTTCGGCTTAAAACGCCGCAATCGACGCGTCACCTGCCTGGAGCAGCCGGTAATGTGGCGATGAATCTCGCAGGTTTGGAAACGGGGGTTTCCGTGGTTGGAATTATCGGGGATGACATGTTTGGAGAACACCTGGAAAAATTTCTTTCCACCCACGGCGTAGATACCCAGGGACTTATAGTGGCAAAAGATCGGCCTACCGGTGCTTTTGAAAAATTTTATGCCTCGGCATTCCATAGTCGTATCCAACAGGTAGCCCGTGTTGACACCGAAGCAGCCAAGCAGATAACATCCGGTCAGGAGAAGTTGTTGATGGAGCACTTTCACCGGCAGCTAAATGGTTGTGATGGGTTTATTTTTGCTGACTATGCTGAAATACCTGGTACCGGTGTCATAACAGAAGCGGTTTTGGAAATGGCAGCGGTCGCCTCCCTGAAAACAAAAAAGATATTTATTGGTGACAGCCGTTTGAGGGTGGACAAATTTACCGAGATGATGTGTGTGCCCAATGACTATGAGGCGGCTATGGCAACCGGGATTTATGAATCCCATTCCAGCCATGCCATTGATGACGCGACGGTCGTTCAGGCAGGGAGACGATTGAGAAAAAAAACCCGTAAAGCTGTTTTTATAACGCGTGGTGACAAGGGAATTTCAGTTTTTGATGAAAAAGACAACTATCTGTTTAAACCCACACTTCCCCTTGACGGAGAAATCGATCCTACCGGGGCGGGAGATACGGTAGCATCATCCATCACGGCTTCCTTATGCGCAGGGGCCACCTTGGAAGAAGCTGCGGAGATTGCCAATATTGCGGCAAGGGTGACGGTGGGGAAAATCGGTACAACCGGTACCGCTTCATCTTCAGAAATTTTGGCCTGTCATGATATTCTCAGCGGTGTTTAGCCGTACAAAATTTAGTAGTATCCGGACGTTGTTATGAGAAGCTTGCAAAATTCAAAGCCTCAAATTAAGAATGAAAACCTGACGGTTCTGGAAGGAGAATTGGAGCGCATCACTTATTTCAATGAACAAACCCATTATATGATTGCCCGGCTTAAAACACTAAGTGGAGGAAACCTGGTGACACTTGTTGGTTTTTTGGCCGGGATAAGGCCCGGAGAATTCCTGAAGGTTTCCGGAATATGGGAAACGCATCCACGTTTTGGCCAGCAGCTTCGGGTAAAAAACTACGAGGTAAAACTTCCCGCAACAGTCAGAGGAATTAAAAAATACTTGCAATCCGGAATGATAAAAGGTCTGGGAAAATCGTTGGCCCAGCGAATGGTAGATCACTTCGGAGTAGATACACTACAAATTATCGAAAAAAGTTCTGAAAGACTCTTGGAGGTTGAAGGAATCGGTGAAGCCAAGGCACTGCTGATTGTTAATGCCTGGAACGAACATCATGTGCTAAGGTCTTTGATGCAATTTCTGCAGGATAGGGGTGTCAAACCGGAATATGGCGCAAAAATTTATCATCTTTATGGAGCCGACGCCATGGAAATTTTGCGTCAAACCCCTTATCGTCTGGTAAAGGATTTGCCCGGCACGGGGTTTGGCATTGCTGACATGATTTCACGCAAAGACGGTATCGCCGATGATGACCCGGTTCGGGCCCGTGCCAGTATTATCCATGCGCTTGATTTGTTTGGAAACGACGGTCATACCTTTGCGTTTAAAGAGCAATTGATATCGCGGTGCGAACTTTCTTTTAAGGTTCCCCGTCCGGTTCTGGAAAAAAGCATTGGAAATCTGAGCGAAAATGAGGAAATTATCGTTGAAACGATGAGCGAAATTGCTGAATTTTGTGAAAACGACGCGGATGTTGACAAATCAGCCGTTTTTCTCAAACCGCTTTTTGAGGCCGAAAACGGTATCACCAGACGGCTCACGGCAATGCTTTCCGTTCCCGCACCTGAAGCAAAACCGGATTTTGATTATAGGGATGAACGAACGCTTGAACAGATGCTGATTGAATTATCCCCGGTACAAAAAAGTGTTCTGGAAGATGTTATGAAACATCGGGTTGCCATTATTACGGGTGGCCCCGGAACCGGAAAAACCACATTGATAAAGGCCATTACAGCCGTTTTGAAGGCAAGGGGAAAGACGGTTATTCTGGGTGCGCCAACAGGAAGAGCATCACGGCGGCTGTCCGAGGTCACCGGCGAGAAAGCGGCTACGATCCACAGGCTCCTGGGGTTTACTTGTACTGACGGTGTCTTTGATAAGTTTGTCTGTGGCAGAAACCGGGATAATCCGTTGTTAGCTGATGTGATCATTATTGATGAGGCTTCCATGATAGATACCCGGTTAATGTATTTTTTATGTGAGGCTGTCCCTCTTTCCGCCAGACTGGTGCTTGTCGGCGATATTTTCCAGCTTCCCTCGGTCGGTCCCGGAAATGTGTTAAGAGATATGATCCGATCGGAACTTATCCCCGCATTTTTTCTTGAAAAAATATTTCGTCAGGCACAAAAAAGCGAAATTGTGCTCAATGCTCATCGTATTCTCAATGGCGAAACACCGGTTTTCACGTCTTTCGAAGATTCAGATGATACGGCAGAATTTTTTTTCATTGAACAAAATGATCCTGAAAAAATTCCCCGGACCATTGAAAACCTTTGTAATAAGATAATACCGGAGCGGTTTTCATTTCACCCGGTTTATGATATCCAGGTAATGACACCAATGCACAAAGGCATTGGCGGCACGATCAATTTGAACCAGACACTTCAAAACAGCCTGAATCCCACCGGTGAAAAAATCGAGGTTCTCGGAAACACTTTCAAGACCGGTGACAAAGTGATTCATCTGAAAAACAATTATAACAAAGAGGTTTTCAACGGTGATATCGGCATCATCAGTGACATTAACCGGGGTGAAAAAAAATTTTCGGTGGAATTTGAAGGAAGACGGGTTGACTATGAATTTTTGGAGGCGGATGAGCTGGCGCTGGCATATGCCATATCTGTTCACAAATCACAGGGGTCTGAATATCCGGCGGTAGTGATCCCTTTGATGACCCAGCATTATCCGCTGTTGCAAAGAAACCTGTTATATACCGCTATTACACGTGCAAAAAAACTGGTTATTTTGACCGGCGATCCCAGGGCCATAAGAATTGCCGTCAATCGGGATGAGCCATGGAAACGTTTGTCGGGTCTGGCGTTTCGTCTTGGTGGTCAATTGTAATGTAAGGGGAACTCATGCGTTATTCACAAGCAAAACAAGGCAGGGTTTTTGTTATCCGTCTGGAAGACGGAGAAATCATTCATACACAACTCGAAAAATTTGCCGCTGAACACGGCATCAAGACTGGATCCGTGACGGTTGTCGGCGGCGTGGACCAAGACAGTTGCCTTATCGTAGGACCGGAAAAAGGGCGGGGGATATCCCCGGTAATTCCCATGTCAACAACGTTAAAAGATGTTCATGAAGCCACCGGCACCGGCACCATTTTTCCGGATGACACCGGTAAACCTGTTTTGCACCTGCACATGGCCTGCGGTCGCAACCAAAAGACGATCACCGGGTGTATCCGCTCAGGCGTCAAGGTATGGCATGTGCTGGAAGTCATCCTCTTTGAGCTGACGGAATGCGCGGCCGTTCGTCGTTTAGATCCTGTCACCGGCTTTAAACTGCTGGCTCCTTAAAAAAAGAAGCGGAAAAGAAAAAAGGATAACCGTTGAACTTAAACTAACAGGTTAGGCCAATCCATATTAAAATGTGAATAGTCTCTGAAGTACCGAAATAACCTCCAATTTCGCTTTTGAGTCTACTGTACCAACTTTTTGAATAAGACGCGTCTTATCTATTGTTCGCAACTGATCTAGTACAATTTGTCCCTGTTTTTTTCGAAAAGTGCATGAAACCCTGGTGGGGTATTCTTTTTGGGCAGAGGTCATAGGAGCTATAATCACCGTGCGAATGTTGCGATTCATTTCATCAGGAGAGATAACCAAGCAAGGTCGGATTTTTTGAATTTCTGACCCGATAGTCGGATCGAGATTAACCAAGTAAACGTCAAAACGTTCCACTACCACTGCCATTCGTCCTCATCCCATGAATGTGAAATGTTTTCGTTAAGTATCGGTTCATCATCACCTTTTTCGCCCATAATTTTGAAAGCGGCATCCCAACCCTCACGGACATTTTTAATGGGTCGGATGATTATTTGATTTTTTTCGACTTCGATTTCAACATCATCCATTATCCCGATTTGTTCAAGAATAGGCTTTGGAATACGCAAGCCCTGGGAATTACCAATTTTTATTATGCGCGCTCTCATTAGTTTTCTCCTTTTTAAGTAATGTGAACACATTGTAATTACATCAACATCAAAAGTCAAGAATTAAGTTTTTAGAGATTCAACATGCGATGGTAACCAAAATGTATGGTATGTATATTAAAAAAAGATGAGTAAAGGCCAAACGCAAAGCCGCCGGATGGGATAACGATTATCTCGTCGGTCTGCTGTCTCGCTAAAATTTCATGCGATTGCCCTGCTGATTGAAACATCTTGAATGATCTTCCAGGTTCGGTATTGAAAATATGTTAGTAATATTTTTTGCGGATGAGACATTTAAGGACACGGCAATAAATAGTCATATCCTCTTTCTTGCCGCGTACCTTACCTCAAAATTGTTCTGAAAACTTATCCAAATATTTGGTTAACACAAAGATTTCGACCTGTGCGGTTGAGTTTCGTAAGATGGATAAGAGCCATACACATCAAGTTAAGAGACATGCTGAGGTTTTTATTGCCATTGTTTCAAGTATCATGGTGAATTCCCCCCTCAAGGGGGGAATTGCGACACATTCAATGATTCCATCCGCATAGGTTGAACTTTTTGAGAAGTTACACGAAAATTGTCTTTTTCGCCAATATCTGCGTCAGACTCAAATTTTAATCCTCGAAATATTGAATGTATGTTTGTGGTTAAAATTTCCTTTTTCCTTGATCTTAACGAAAAATCCTGGTTTTCGTTCGGGCACCAAATAAGAACCAATTGATAACCGAACTTACTCTCATTGATCCTATCGGATTTATCAAGCAGGTATATAATGATAACTGACACGGAAGTTAAA
>JAGYNR010000047.1 GCA_018399715.1 Desulfobacterales bacterium
CGCAATTAAAGCCAAAATACAAGTTTAAAACTTTTCCTATTGAAATTTGTTTTCAGAAATTTGCGTCATAGGAGGCTATGTATATAATAAGATTGAATCAACATCTGAATTAATAAGCAGTGTCCGAACGAAAACTGTCTTTTTCGCCAATATTTATGTCAGACTCAAATTTTAATCCTCGAAATACTCAATGTATGTATGTGGTTAAAATTTTCGTCTTCCTTGATATTAATGAAAAATCCTGGTTTTCGTTCGGGCACTAAGTAAGTCGGTTAACTTAATTATTTGATATTTAACTGCTGATAGGCATCTTGAATTTCTTTAAACTTTTTTTCAGCCAGTTCCCGAAATTCCTCGCCCATGTAGCTGACTTTATCCGGATGATATTTGTTAGCCAGGTGCCGGTATGCTTTCCTAATTTCTTCCGGTGAGGCATCGGGATCAACACCAAGTACCGAATAGGGATCTCTTTTGGGTGATCCTGTAGTTTGCTGGTTGTTTTGTTTTCCGGTTTGACTGGAATCCTTACTGTTTTGACTTTCGCTCTGCCGGTGCTCTTGCTGCTGTTGAAACTGCTCATAATATTTTCGGTAAGCATTTGAACCGCCCTTGCCATGAGCAAAAAAATACCACCATACGGCCGCTAAAACCAATATATCATCAAGCCATCCCAGCCCTACCATCAGATCAGGCAGGATATCCAACGGCCACAGGGCATATATAATTGCCAATATGCTAAAAAGAATTTTCCACATAACTTTTCTTACTTTTCGATTTCGTCCATGTCTTCATCAGTATAGTTACGTTTTCGCAAAACCAGCTTGACAAAGCCGGCAACACAAATCAAGGCGGCACAGAAAAACAAAAATTCGTATAAATGATGACTTAACCAGGCCATCCAGGTTAAACGCCTCGCCAGGGTTTGATGCCAGGCTTTCTCAAATTCCTGAATGGTCAATTTGAAAACATCATAAAACGCCGTATCAATATCATGTCCCTGTTGCAGCTTTTTTAAAAACTCAAAAAATTTTTGTTTTCCTTTTTTTTCGACAATAAACGTAACGAAGCGCTTACTTTGCTGATAGGCAAGCACCCGCTGATCGGATGCTCCCGGGAATCTTTGGTTCAAATGGTTAAACGGCAGATATTTTCCTGTAGCAGCAGCCAGGTCCAGGGCATTCGGATTTCTATCGTAAATAATTTCATCGATTCCCCCGCTGGCCCACTGGCAGATACCTTCATCTAGCCACCTGGGAATTGCGGGAATATAGTGATGCAGTACCAAATGACAGAACTCATGCATAAAAGTAGTTTCCAGGGAGAAAGGATGCGTGATAACTTTCGAGTAATCCATGACAATCAGGTTTCTGTCAGGCACCGCAAAGGCTACGGTGATTGGATGATCCGCCATTTGAAGAAATCGCTTGCGGGTTTTGATCAGTATTACAGTTGGTCGGCTTTTCAGGGTTAATCCTAGAAGCGATTCAATTTCGTTTCTAACGTGCGGAAATAAATTCTTTACATCCATGGCAGAAGATTTCAGCCCATCTTCGAATATTACGGTTAAATATTCGTCATTTATCACCTTAAACCTATTCTCTGATACAGCCGTGGTGGAAAGAAATGCCAGAGCTAAACATCCAAAAAATAATTTTTTGCCTATTATCAAGTTTTTGAATGTGTTCTTCAAGATATTTCTAAGTTTTAAGAAAATGATAACTGCTTATCGTTATGAATGCAATCGGCTATATTTGCTAAAGAATCGGGGAAACCATTTCTTTTTTCTTTCTGGTACCGGTTCAGGGATATCTAAACCAGTTCCATCCAGGATGGCTCTGGGGCGTGAAACAACCATTGATTCGGCCTCTTCGTTGTCTTTAAGTATTTTTGCCGCCATATTCACCGCAGTAGAAAGGATTGGCGGGCGATGCATCAGGGAGTGGGCATCAGTAGCGATGATATGGGCAAGCCTTCTTTTTAACATCTGATGAGATAATTTCATTGCCGCTTTCCCGAACCCGCCGGTTATACTTTGGGCGGTAATCTGAACAACACATCCCATCGATATAAGCTTATACAAAACAGATAAGTCATAGTGAAAAATCGGAAGTCTTTCCGGATGAACAATGACTGGAGTGATACCGGTGATGGTCAGACCAAAAATTTCATCCTGGTATCCAGGAGGAAGCGAATAATTAGGAAACTCCAACAGACAATACTTACTGTTATTGATGGTACTGATTACCCCGTTTTCAATTTTCTGAGCCATATCTGAACATAGATGTACTTCAGCTCCCCCGTATAGATTTACGTTGATGGAGTGCCGGATAAGTTGAGAATTCAAATACTCAAGATGCCGCTCTATCTTTTTGGGATCGTTTTCAAAAAAGCCGTTGAGAGTGTGAGGCGTAGCAACAATATGGGTTATATTGTCTGATAATGCCATTTTCGCCATGCCAAGACTCTCATTGATATCGGACGAACCATCATCAAGTCCCGGAAGAATATGGCAATGGATATCAATCATGAATGTTTCTTTTTACGTCGCTTAGGCTCTTCATCGCCATAGTAAGAATAATAATAATACTGATAATAATAGTAACCGTCCCGCTCCGCTTTAACCCCGTTTAACACTGCTCCCAGAATATGAGCATTGACGGAATTAAGCCTGGAAAGACCTGTTTGTACCAGATTCCTTGGTGTATCACCAGCCCTGATGACCAGAACAACACCATCAGCTTTACTGGATAGAATGGAAGCATCCGTAACTGCGCTGGTAGGCGGAGAATCTATAATGATACGATCGTATTTTTTTTTCAACGCTTCGATAAGTGCGGTCATTTTATTGGAACCCAGTATTTCAGAGGGATTGGGAGGAATAGGCCCTACCGGAATAAAATCAAGATTTTCCACCGGGGTTGGAATAAGGGCATCTTTTAATGCACCGGTGCCCACCAGGAAATTGGACATTCCAACCTCGCGTTTGGCATTAAAAATTCGATGCAGCCGTGGTCGTCGCATGTCACAGTCCAGTATAACTACCTTGGAACCGCTCTGAGCCATCGTAATGGCTAAATTAGCAGCACAAAACGTTTTCCCTTCCTTTGCCCCAGCACTGGTGATCAAGATAGTGGTCGGTGCCTGTTCCGCCGAAGAAAAAAGAAGAGCCGTACGAACACCTTTAAGTGATTCACTAATAATTGATTTTGGTTCGTTTAAAGCAACGACATCAATGTTTTTATTGCCATTTTTAGATACATAGGCAGGGATAGCCCCCAAAAATGGAATGTTTAAATATTGATCAATTTCGTCCGGTAACTTGATGGTATTATCCAAATATTCCAGAAAAAAAGATAGTCCGACTCCCATCATAAGACCGACCAAAGCCGCCAGCATGATATTTCTTTTGGTGTTTGGTTTTACGGGAAAAAGCCGTGGTTGGGCCCGATCAATAACCCGAACATTGGCGGTTTTCATTTCCTCTGTAAGAGATGTCTGTTTAAAACGCTTGATCAGCATATCGTACATCTGCCTGGAGCTTTCGGCTTGTCGTTTGAGAACACTGTATTCAATCGCTTTCCGATTCATCGCCAAGGTTTTGGATCTTTCCTTTTCCAGGGCATTTTTCAGGGATTGTTCACGCGCCAATGCCAATTTGTATTCGTTTTTCAGAGAATTGACTACTTGTTGGACTTCCTGGACCTTTCGTTTCTGAAGCTCTTCAAGTTCCGAATGAATGGCTACTATTTTGGGATGGTTTTTCCCATATCTCTTTGACAATTCAGACATTCGGTTATATAGATCGACTTCCATCTTTTTGATTTGTTGTATAATTTCATTTCTGAGCACTTCAGGAATGGAATCAAGCTGATCAGGAGTATTTTCCAGTGCGATGGCCTGTTGATAACGGGTTTCTGCCTCCACCCGCTGGGATTCGGCTGACACTACCTGAGCCTCCAGCCTAGCCAGCTTTTCTGCATTAACCTGATCAATATCTTCAGACAATTCTGTCACCATTCCTTGATCTGTTTTATACTTCAGCAGCTTGATTTCAGCACTTTCAACTTTTTTACGCTCCTCATCAATTCTGTCCTGAAGCCATCGAACAGCATCTTTGACAGACTGGAGTTTGGTTTCCAGGTTGTGTTCGATATATGCCTCGACAAGGGAATTGGTCATCCTGGCGGCCATCCATGGATTTCTGGCCATAACACTAACATCGAAAAGTCGGCTTTCCTCAACCTGCTGAACCTGGATCCTTCCGACAAATGAACTAACCAGATATGGGTTTACGTCGAATTGCTGATCTTCCTCCATACTGTCAAAGCTGTCATGATGGTATTGCTTCTGATCATCTGACTTTAATATTGAAGAAACCCAGCTTTTAACTGTTCCAATGGTTCCGTAAAAACTCCTCAAAACGTTTGAAATAAAGTCATCTTTGGGTTTAGGAGAAAATTCCTCACTGTTTTCCAGGTCGAGTTTTTTAATAACTTTTGCGGCAACAGCCCTGCTGGAAATAATCTTTTGCTGGGTAGGATAATAATTTTGAAAATTCATCCAACTGTTTTGTGATCCCGAGAAAATATCATCAACCGAAACCGGTGTTGCTGCGGGAATTTCAATTAATATTCGGGCAGTGCTACTGTAAATAGGAATAGCTCTCAAAGTACGAATGACTCCGACAAACAAGACAATGCCAAATATTGCAATAATAATCCATCGCCGTTTATAAAGAATGGATAAATATTTGCGTATATCTATTTCCTGTTCTCTGAATTCTTCCATTAAATATTCTCCGCAAGAACAAAATGAAACTCATTGATCAAAAAAAACTTTCCGGCACTACAACGACATCACCTGCCCTTATCAAGACATCCTGTGCTTTCCTGCCGGCATCGGTAATGGCATCTACTTTAACGGTGATAATCTTCTCCCTGCCCTCCTCCAACCGAACAATTCGAGTCCGGTTGCGGGCCGATATCTGGGTGAATCCCCCGGCAATGCTGATAGCTTCAACTAATGATATATCCTTTTTATTATAAGGATAAGATCCGGGTTTTTTAACTTCTCCGATAATATAGAAGTATTCCACCTCCGGCACGTACAGAAGATCATTATTCATAAGGAGAAGATTAGATTCCGGGCTGGACCCTTTTAGTAGTTCGGCAAAATCAATTCGAATCGTGATTTTGTGTTCGTTGTCCATATTATTGTTAACGGTTCGAATGATCATCCCCTCATTGGTTCCCTCCTCAAAATCGATTCCTCCCGCCTTGGATATTGCATCCAACACTTTTTCCTGACCCTGAAGGGAATAGGTGCCTGGATCCTCAACGGCACCAAGTACCATGTACTGCTTGCTCCGGTATTCCCTGACATCTACCGACACATGAGCATCCAGAATAAACTGCCCTTCCGCCAGCCTGGATTCGATGAGTTTTGCGATTTCAGTTGTGGTTTTATTTTCCACATACAACCGGCCAATAAACGGAAAGGAGATGTAGCCTTCGCCGGTTACCCGTATATTTTGTCTGGATAAATCCGGCTCTTCAAATATCGTGATATCAATGACATCATAACCACCAACCTTATAATCATAGGCTTCAGATTTATTGACATTTTTGTATTGAGACAGATACTGGCGAACCGTCAAATTTCGGGTTTGCTGAATTACATTTTCAAGCCCTTGATCTTTTTGCATTTTACGAGCCTTTTTGATCTCAGCAATTTTAGCCCGCTCTTTTTCTCCCAAATCGGAAAACGGCTCTTTTTCACTTAATGTCGTTATGTGAACAACATCACGGGTTAAACCGCATCCAAATAACATCAACATTCCTACCACAAAACCAACCCATGTCTTTCCCCTGTTCACCATTTTGCTTTTCACCATTGGAATTTTTCTGATATAATAAATAAAATGTTGTCTTTTAATTCAGCTATTTATCTTAAAATTAAATTATACATGATTTCAACGATCATATCAATAAATGCTTTTATGCATTATCATTTTTTGGAGTTGCAAAGAAGATCGTCAGGAGTGTGTTTGAAATTTTAAACGGCCTGCAGGGTCAAACGTCTGCCGAAGAAAAGACAAAAGAATCGATTTGTTTTCTTTATATGCTTTTACTCGATGTTCAGGTTTTAAAAAAAATAGCAGATCAATAAATGATCTCAATGTATCCCATCAACGAATTGGTATTGTACTCCTCATATTCATAGTCACTTTTATCAGCTTCCTGCTCCGTATGTACATATTCAAAACCAGCGGTCAACCATCGAAAAACAGTCCAGTCAAGAGCAAGATGGGCAGAATAGATATCAAAAGACCTGTCTTCAAACCCTGGCCTTTCATTTTTGTAGTCCCTGTGTTCCCATTCCAGGTAAGCCCATGCTTTAAACCGATCGACAATTTCCTGAGTCACCCTTAATCCTATTATCGTGTCTTCATAATAACTGATGTCGAGATTAGGAGAGTTGAGATAGTAGCGCTGAAGGTTCAGAGTCAGACTGGTTCGGGTAGTCAGTTCATAACCCACAAGACTTTCGGCGATCCATGTGGAGCTGTTATCATATTTTTTCCCGGTTGGGTCAAATCGATTATCATAATCGAGTTCTCCATATCCTACTTTTAACTCACCGGTAATTTTACCGGTAGGCTTGAATCGAAACCCGACAAAAAAATCATCGAGCGTATAATCCTGCGAAGTATCACTGGTCCACATATAATGTCGATCCGGATCGAAGAGATCATCATTTTGAGAGACATATTCAAAATCAGACCGTCGGTATTGAGCAAAAATGGATGTCTTCGGAGTCCAATGGTATAATAATGATATGCCGTAAAGATCGCCATCACGTTCCTGCCATTGATCAAAAGATTCATCATATCTTTCTGTCAGATTTTGATAAAACAGTTCAATCGAATATTTTCGGGAAATTTCGTATCCCAATGTGCCTGAAACATCATTATACCAACGCTTGGTTTTTCTTCCCAGGCGATAATCATTTTTTGACCCGTACGGGTCCTGGGTTTTTGTGTAGAACTCATGAGCATTTATGTAAAATCCAGATGGCGATTTATAACCAAGCGATGCATACGGCATCTGCTTTTGATAATTCATTTCATCGTTGTCATCATAATGCGCCAGGTCAACTTTGTATCCGGCTCGTAAAAAATTTTCCGGTCTGGCCCCCGAATATTTAATTTCCACCCCGGGTGTAATAATATGAATGACATCTTCTTCCTCATTCCGTTTATCATAAAAAATATTATCATGATATTGAACAGCATATTTTAAAGACGGCTCTATAACCATCTTACCGATTCTGATATTACTTTCAGCGTAAGATTCGGAAATATCAAACAGCATACAAGTCATCAAAAATATTAACGACACGATGAGCATACGTTCACTTATGAACCTTTTGTTTATATACATATCAACACAGATCTTCTCAATTTTACTTGGCATAATTTGGTCGGTGAAAATAATCTCTGATAATAGGATTTTTTGGCGGAATATATCGGGTTGGCGGTTCGTAAGCGTTAATTTGGGTGACAAGTTGATCAAATTCATCGGAACTGTAAACGCCTGACTCTTTTGCTACCTCTTTTACTTTTTCTTTTGTATCCCGGATGTATTCATCAACATCATAGTCATATTTTCTAATCTTGTCCGAATATTTATCACTGTCCGTAGCAAATTTTTGAATATCGGTGGCTACGGATGAAATACCGTCAACAGCCGCCTTATAGATTTCCAATGCCCTGCGGGGCATCATTTCAGTAATAAGAGCAGCTATATCTGCCGCCAGATACGGATAAATTTCTGCAACCAATTCAGCGATTGCAGGACCGAGATCCGGATTGGCATTGACAGCAATACTTACGATTTCTTCCACTTGCTCCGGATTGGCAGTTAAGATTTCTCTCAATCGTTCCATATCCGAAGCCATGGCAATATTTTTAATCTCTTGGGAATTATAAGCTGAAAGACAATAACATGGAAATCCAATGGTAGAAATTACAGAAAAAATAACAATGACCATCAACATTCTATAACGTATATTTTTCATCATTTCTCCTTCGATGGCGATGTAGTGCCTGAACGAAAATCAGTTTTTGTTATTACATTTATAGGCAATGTTAATATTAATTAGTGCCCGAACGAAAAATCGTATTTTTCGTTCGGGCACTAATTAGAGGAGCATATTAAATTTTATGAGAATTTATTCAATTTTTAATTTAAAAAATGCACTTTGTCAAGATAATTTTTTCAGCAATGTTTGCCGTAATGATCAGTTTGATATGCATTCAGGAGAAAGAAACGGGGAACAGATTTACTACCCTCCAATTTCTTTTCGAAGATAAGATTTTCACCTAAACTGAGCGTGAAAAATTTTGGAAATAAAATAAACACAATTCCTTTTAAAATCATATTGTAAAAAAACATATTCAAAATTTTTAACGCTCAGTTTAGGTTTCACTTTTTTCCAAAAGCATCTGCAAAAGGATTATTGAAAGGAACCGGTTTTCGGTTTGTTTTGGTTGCCGGCTGTTTTCGTTGAGATTTAATCATCGCCTTAGAATCGGGTTTATGTTGAACGGTTTTGCTACCGTAACTTGCATTTTCGGGAAATCGGCGCATAGAAAGGCTGATTCGTTTTCGATCCACATCAATATCCAAAACCGTCACATTTACATTTTGGTGGACCTGAACCACCTCGGAAGGGTCTTTAATAAAGCGATCAGCCAGTTCACTAATATGCACAAGCCCGTCCTGATGAACGCCGATATCGATAAAAGCGCCGAAAGCGGTAACATTGGTAACAATACCAGGTAGTTTCATGCCGGGTTTCAGATCGCTCATTTCTTTTATCTTACTGTCAAACTCAATACTTTCAAAGGATTGTCGGGGGTCCCGGCCAGGCTTGTCGAGCTCTTTTAAAATATCCGTTAGGGTGGGAAGCCCCACTTTTTCAGTGACATAATCGGAGATATTGATTTTTTCCCTGAGGCATTTTTCTTTGATCAAGTCGTTTACCGTGCATTCGAGATTTTTAGCCATTTTCTCTACAATACCATAGGTTTCCGGATGTACAGCGCTTGAATCCAACGGGTTATCCCCATCCTGAATTCTCAGAAAACCGGCGCATTGTTCAAATGCCTTGGGACCCAGGCGGTTTACTTTTTTGAGCTGTTCTCTGTTTTGAAATGCCCCGTGTTCGTTTCGGTATAAAACGATATTACCAGCAAGGGAATTCCCCAGTCCTGATACATACGTTAAAAGTTCTGAACTGGCACGGTTGACATCGACACCCACAGCATTTACGCAACTAACCACGACATCATCTAAGGCATGTTTTAGTTCAGCGGAATCGACATCATGCTGATACTGACCGACCCCAATGGATTTCGGATCAATTTTGACCAATTCAGAAAGGGGATCCATGAGTCTTCGGCCGATTGACACCGCTCCCCGGACAGTTAGATCCAAATCCGGAAATTCTTTCCGTGCCGCCTCGGATGCCGAATAGACAGATGCACCGCTTTCGTTGACTAGAAGTACAGGTCTATTTTTCAAGCCGAGGTTCTCAATAAAAACCCGGGTTTCACGCCCTGCAGTACCGTTTCCAACAGCAATGGCTTCTATTTCATATGCTTGACATAATCGTTTAATTTTTTCGGCACTTTCCTGATTTTGGGCTTCGGAAAGGTGTAAATAAACTGTATCATGGTGAAGAAGCTTTCCCTGACGATCCAGGCAGGCAATTTTACAGCCGGTGCGAATACCCGGATCTACACCCATGACCCGTTTTGGCCCTAACGGTGGTGCCATGAGCAAATGTCGAAGATTTTCAGCGAAAATTTTAATGGCGTCGGCATCCGCCCGTTCCTTGGTGACCATCCTGAGTTCCGTTTCCATAGAACGGCTTAGAAGCCGTTTGTAGGCATCCCGGACCGCCATTTTTACCTGAACGGTATCCTCTGTGTCGCCTTTTACAAAAAGGCTTTCCAGCAAAATGACCGCATCCTCTTCGGGAGGACTTAAGCTGATATTTAAAATATCCTCTTTTTCTCCCCGTCGCATAGCCAAAATCCGGTGGGATGGCGCCGAAGCGGCAGGCTCCTGCCATTTAAAGTAGTCCTTGTACTTGGCTCCGGCGGTCTCCTTTCCGGTACCCACAGCGCTTTTGATCATCCCTTTTTCGAAAAACAGTTTTCGAAGCGCTGCCCGTGCCGCCTCGTTTTCATTGATGATTTCCGCAATAATGTCTCTGGCTCCGGAAAGAGCATCGTCAACAGTTTCTATACCGTTTTCCGGATTAATGAAATTTTCTGCAGCAACCACCGGATTGTTGGCTTCCTGAGCAACAATCAGAAGCGCCAGTGGTTCTAGACCTCTTTCTCTTGCAATGGTAGCTTTGGTTCGGCGTTTCGGACGGTACGGAAGATAAATATCCTCCAGCCGGGCCATGGTTTCGGCAGACAGAATTTTTTCTTTTAACTCGTCCGATAGATGACCGTGCTGTTCAAGCGATTTTAAAATTGCCGCTTTGCGATCTTCCAATTCCGCCAGTTGGTTTAAACGGTCCCGGATAGCCATGACAGCCACTTCATCCAGGCTTCCGGTTACTTCCTTGCGATACCGGGCAATAAA
The DNA here is from genome assembly GCA_018399715.1 of Desulfobacterales bacterium. Classification (GTDB taxonomy): domain Bacteria; phylum Desulfobacterota; class Desulfobacteria; order Desulfobacterales; family SKZT01; genus M55B149. The sequence goes on from JAGYNR010000047.1 coordinate 10,665, forward strand.
TGGAATGGTGGCACCTTCTTCCAGAAGATCGGCCACACCCCGTACCTGAGCCGTCTGTAAATTCATTTCCCTAGCTGATTGAATAATGTGCTTCTGATTCATCGAAAACCTTTTTAAACTCCTTTAGTTAAAATATCGGTTGTAAACTTTTATGATTTTCTCTACGAGAACCATTAACCAATGTCAACCCAATCATCGAAGTTGACCGGGGAACAAATTTTTGGTAAAGAAATAGAAATAAAATTTTTATCATAATATCATTCAGATAGCTAAACAGGATAACAGCTAATGGGGAATGTAAATTTATTAGGGGCTTCGGTCCGGATGTTTCTGGTAGTCTTGGTGTTAATGCTGGTGGCAGGCTGTAATGCCGATACCGGTTTACCGATTGAAGCGTTGAAAGGTTCCATGAAAAATGTGCCGACGTACTCGATTATTTTAGAAAATATGAAAGAAGAGGGTAATTTTATCAAGAGCTATTTTCATAAATACCGGGTGGTTGGTATTAAAGATGGCTACACGACCGATTGGTTAAAGGTTCCTGAAAATTATTACCGTCAAAATGAACAGCTTTTAGGGATGAGCCTGTTTTCCAAAAAAGACGATGAAATTGAGTCTAATCCGGCGCCGCCGGGTTATCATTTTGTGGGAGATCAACGATACGGTCAATGGCAAACTGACCGTCATGGAAACAGTTTCTGGGCATTTTACGGTCAATATCGACTGTTAACCGATTTAATGGGCGGTTGGTACCGTCCGGTATATAACACTGACTTTGATACATATAGGGTTTTCAGAAAACGAAAAGTACCGTATTTCGGTACGAATCAACAATATGGTTCCTCAGGAAAGGTGGTCAAGCAGGTAAAACCCACTTTTTATGAGCGGCGTATGGCCAGACAGAAGGCCAGTAAGGCATCTTTTAGCGACAAAGTAGCCAAACGAATCGGAAGAACCAGGACGAGCTTTCGAAGCCGTTCCGGGAGCTGGGGGAAATAGGACATGACGATTGATCGAATTCTTTCCGGGGTTATTTTGATTATTGCTTTTTATATTCTTTTTTTCATTGGAAAACTGGTGAATGATCTTTTGCATCGGGAATATAATCTTACCGAAGAACTGGTTGAAAAAGACAACGCATCCGTTTCCATCTCGATTGGCGGCTATTACCTGGGGCTTGTGTTATGTCTTGCGGGTACACTGGTCGGCCCGACCCGGGGAATTGTGGCAGACCTGCTAGATCTTGCCATATACGGGATTTTGGGTATCATTCTCTTAAATATCTCCTGGTATGTTTGTGATAAAGTGATTTTATACAAATTTAATATCTCAGATGAGCTGATCCGTGACCAAAATGAAGGCACCGGAGCGGTCTCTTTCGGGGTTAGTGTGGCTTCCGGTTTTATTATTTATGGTGCTGTATCCGGAATCGGGGGCAACATCTGGTCCGCTTGCGCTTTCTGGGCAATTGGACAGGTGCTTTTGATACTTGCAGGACTAATCTATAATTGGATTACGCCCTATTGTATTCACGATGAAATTGAAAAGGACAATATCGCCGCGGGGGTCAGTTTTTCCGGAGCCTTGATATCCATTGGAATTGTGCTGGGATTGGCGGCTGAGGGTGATTTTGACTCCTGGACCGACGACATTTATCAATTTTTAATATTTGCATTAATTGGACTGGTGCTGTTGCCGGTGGTTCGGTTTCTCACCGACAAAGTGCTGATGCCTACCGTGAAACTGACCGACGAAATCGCCAACCAGGAAAAACCGAATGTGGGCGCTGCCTATATCGAAGCGATTTCATATATTTCAGCGGCATTTGTGATCTACTGGTGTGTGTAATCCCCGATCGGTCAGTCTGATTCTTAAAATATCGCTGTTTGCGACAGGGTGTGCCGGCATTGTGGCAGAGTTTGTCCTTTCCACCATGGCAACTTATCTGCTGGGAAATGCCATATTCCAATGGACCATGGTGATGTCCCTGATGCTTTTCGCGATGGGTGTGGGCAGCCGTATCTCCAGATTTTTTCGGGGCCGCTTGCTGGATACATTTATAACAGTGGAATTTTGCCTTTCTGTTTTGTGTGCCCTGTCGGCGGCGGTGGCCTATAGCATTTCGGCTTATACCAATTATACCGGCCTGGTCATTTATGCTCAGGCCACTATTATCGGCAGTCTTATCGGACTGGAAATTCCTCTGGTCACGCGTCTTAATGAGGCATATGAAGAGCTTCGTATTAATATTTCAGGCGTTTTGGAAAAAGATTATTACGGGTCTCTGCTCGGGGGCTTGATTTTTGCCTTTTTTGCGTTGCCTTACCTCGGTCTTACCTACACACCCATATTGCTGGGAGCTGTTAATTTCTCGGTGGCGTCACTTTTATTGTGGCGGTTTTTTTCTCTGCTTGAACGAAAAAAACTTCTGATAGCTTCGTTTATCGGCATTCTGATTTTTTTAACCGGTCTGACGATTTTAGCCAAACCGATTATCCGGTATGGCGAGCAGCGAAAATATCGCGATAAAATTGTATATGCGGAACAAACCCGGTATCAGAAAATTGTGATGACCCAGTGGAAAAGTTATTACTGGCTTTATATCAATGGGCAGGAACAGTTTTCAACGTTCGATGAATACCGGTATCATGAGCCATTGGTGCATCCGGCGATGAAACTTTCGCCCGATATTTCTCATGTGTTGATTTTAGGCGGTGGGGATGGTCTGGCGCTCAGGGAGGTTTTAAAATACAATCAGGTCAAAACCGTTACCCTGGTGGATCTGGACCCTGCCATGACCGGCCTGGCAAAAAAACATCCCATTTTACTGGAAATAAACGATGGCTCCATGAACAGTCCAAAAGTTAACACCGTTAATACAGACGCCGCGTGGTTTCTGGAACAAGACGATCATCTTTACGGGGTGGTAATCGCTGATCTGCCGGACCCGGATTCCATTGATTTGATGCATGTATATTCTGAGAATTTTTACCAGATGATTCAAAACCATTTGATTGAAGGGGGTATTCTTGTTACACAGGCAACCAGTTCTTTTTTTTCCCATAAGGCTTTTTTGTGTATTTTAAAAACGGTCAGAGCCGCCGGATTTTCAGCGATTGCCTATCACAATCAGATACCGACCATGGGCCAGTGGGGATGGGTACTGGGAATCAAGAAAAAAAATTTCAGTGAAAACTACCTGAAACAAAGATTCTTGGAACTTGATTTTTCGGATATTCCCACCCGGTTTTTAAATAATGATGCGGTGATATCCATGGCCCATTTCGGCAAAGGTATCGTAGATGAATCTATCATGGCCGAAATTGACATTAACAGCGAACTGAGCCCGATGCTTTACCGGTATTACCTGCAAGGGTCATGGGGAGTCTATTAGACGTTCTCTTTCGCCAATGATTCGAGAAGTGCTGTGAAAAATGTCCAGATCCGATCAACCGATGGAACAAACAGTTTCTCATCAGGCGAGTGGGCACCCTCGATGGTAGGCCCGAAAGAAATCATGTCCATTTGCGGATATGTTGCTCCGATTACCGCGCATTCCAGGCCCGCGTGGATAACATCCACAACCGCTTCCGTTTTAAACAACTGCCGGTAAACAGTTTTACAGCGATCCAGGATCGGGGAGTTTGGTTGGGGTTCCCAGGCCGGATAGCTGTTTTCATCGGCAACCGTTGCACCCGCCAAACAGGCAGTTGCCTTGATCGTATCCGTAATGTCTTCAAGTCGTGACATGACACTGCTGCGCTGGCTGGCAACAATTTCAACAATATCTTTTTTATGATTGACAACCGCCAAGTTGCAGGATGTCTCCACCTTATTTTCAATGGTTTGGGACATGGCAACCACGCCGTGAGGCAGCGCTAAAAGAAGTTGAATAATTTTTTGGGTTTCCGGGTGAGAAATAAAGGTATGGCCGCCTTCAGTTCTTTTCCGGGGGCCTTTGATTGTGATGTTTATCGATGATTCAACAGCTTTAAATTCCCGGCGGACTGTTTTTTCGATCGTCTTGACAATTTTTTGAAATTCATCAACCTTATCAGGAGTACCGGCAATTTCGGCTTTGGCGAATCTGGGAATGGCATTGTGGGCGCTTCCGCCATGAATTGTCACCAACCTGACCGGATAGGTTTTATCCAACGCCATCAGGCATCTGACTAATATTTTGATGGCATTGGCTCTTTGACGATGAATATCAACGCCCGAATGCCCTCCCAGAAGATTGTTGACTTCGATTGTAAAAAACTCAGGATTTTCCCCTGTTATTTTCAAAGGTGTTACGGAAATGGATATTCGCGTATCCCTACCACCAGCACAACCGGCGATAAAAATGCCTTCCTGTTCAGAATCCAGGTTCAACAGGATATTGCCGTTTATCAAATCAGATGACATCTTGGAAGCGCCAATCAGACCGGTTTCTTCTTCAACAGTAAACAAAAGTTCCAAAGGTGGATGGCAAAAGGTGTCATCAGAGGCTGCCATCATTGCCAGTGCAATGCCGATGCCGTTATCCGCTCCCAGGGTCGTACTCTCCGCATGAATCCAATCTCCCCTGATACATAACCTGATTGGATCACGCGTAAAATCATGGTTCGAATGTGTCTTTTTTTCGCATACCATATCCATATGACTTTGCAAAACAACCACCGGCGAATTTTCATAACCCGATGTAGATGGTACGATGACAATGAGATTTCCGGCAGCATCTGTTTTGGTTTTCCATTGTTTTTCAGCAGCCCGTTTTTCGAGCCATTGGCGAATTTTCGTCTCATTTTTGGAACAGCGTGGTATCTCGCTGACCCGACTGAAAAACGCTACAATTTTTTCACAATTTTTTTCCATGATGTTTTTTAGGTTAGGTAGTGCCCGAACGAAAACTATGATTTTTCATTAAGATCAAGGAAGACAAAAATTTTAACCACAGACATACATCGAGTATTTCGAGGATTAAAATTTGAGTCTGACGCAGATATTGGCGAAAAAGACAGTTTTTGTTCAGGCACTAAATAATTTTGTAAAGTGGTGCTTCCAAAATTTTTAACGCTCAGTTTAGGTTTAAGTACTAACTTTTCAGATGTTATTCAATCTTTTCTTTGATTTTGTTCATGGCTTTGGTTAA
>JAGYNR010000048.1 GCA_018399715.1 Desulfobacterales bacterium
GTTTCCGTAGCAAAATTAACGGATACTTCTTTTACACCATCGAGTCTGTTCACCGCGCGCTCAATGTTTCGGGCACAATTAGCACAGGTCATACCCGTAACCGGCATCGTAATATTTTTTTCCTTCATCGGACGTCGCTTTTCTCAATATGATTCAACAAATAAAATGTTATGTTTTTGATCATAATTAAAAAATAGTCCCGATGTGAATGCATGTCAAAGAGTTCATACCAGGGCAATCGCATGAACAAAATAGACTCAATGTGTTAAAAAACACCATAAAAAATCATAAAGAAAACGTTCTGAGCTTAACCGATTGAATTTATTAAACTCAACAAGCGTGCTGGTTTTTCATGCGATTGCCCTGAAGTTCATGCTTTTCCGGTGAGTTTCTCCAGGTTTTGCCTGGCAAAATCAATGGAAGGATCGATTTCAAGTGCAATCCGGTAATATTGAATGGCCTTTTCTGTATTGTTCATATCTCTGTAGTTGGATGCAATATTTGCGTAATCGATGGCCGAGGACGGATTGAGTTTCACAATATTTTTGAAACATTCAATGGCAGATTCATGCTCTTTGAGTTTGAAATGGCAGTAGCCCATAAGGTTGAGAATATCAGTTCTCTCCGGATCGACGGTAATCCCTTTTTTCAAAACTTTTAGTGCTTCTTTATACTGTTCCATTTCTTTCAGGCACAACCCCAGATAAGAATAAATACTTGAAATATCCTCATATGTCGGTTCCAGTTCCAATGCTTGTTGAAAATAAGGAATCGCATAATTGGGATTGCCCAGGTTCACCAGGGATAAGCCAATATAAAACTTGATATAATATTTATCCGGGAGTCGTTTTTCAATTTCTAAAAGACGAGGCAACGCTGTTTCAGGGGACTGTTTTTCTGCGATCAGTTTGGCGGAAAACATTCCCACACTGGTACCCACAGCCCGTTCCCTGAAACATGCTCCCGGAACTATCGTATAGAGAGCGGGAATATCGAGTTCGGGATGGGTGATCTTCATGGTAATAACTTCCATATTTTGTTTTGATAAGGCCGAAATCAGGTTTTCCACCTCTACTTTTATGTTGTCATTTGCGAGATTGGGGAGAGAAGCAATATCGACACTGGTTTCGGGCATAGTGATGAAACGGGCATCATCCAGGTCAGAGAACTTCGGAAGCCCGCTGGCCACATAATTGGAACCGGAGTTAAAATCCCCTGCCAGTTGAGCGGCCTCGGTTAGTGCCCGGTTCAAAGCTTTCTGCGGGTGCGGGGTTGTCCCTGCCGTCCAGACAATTTCACTTTTTTCAGGAAAGGTAACCGGATCGTAGGCCAGCACACCAATGGAGGCAATTCCGGTATCGAGTGAGAAGTCAGAAATATACAGGTTAACACCAGCACGCATATACTTGATCAACGTTTCCTGAACCAGGGGATCTGTCACCGAATCGGTTAAAATTGATGGAACCCTGATTCGGTTCCGGCTGATTACCGAGGAAACATGTCTTTCTACGATTTCACAAATCCCCTGTGACAAGGCTTCTTCAATACAATTGCCTGCCGATGGGCCGTTGAATTCATTAATGGCAAAAAACCAGTCAAAAGGAACCAGGACTTCTTTTTTTCGGGTGAGGTTATATCCCCAGGTCCAGTTCATGGGAAGTGATTCAAAAATTTTCCGGGACATCGGAAGGTCCCCGGAATTATCCTGAACAGACCGGGCAATCAGGTCAAAGGAAATTATTTGATCTTCCGACAGGCGGGTTTTCAGGTTCTCATAGGTATCCGTGAGAAAATTTTTCGGATTCTTCATAAAACTAAAAAAGCTGAACCTTTCTGCCAGTTCCATCACTGCGCTGGCTTCAGCCTGCTGCGGGGTACCGCCTTTTCCCATCTGCTTTCCCGTACCAATCACTGATCTGGCATCTTTACCGCAAACGCTGAAATAGACCGGAATATCAAGACGACCATTGTCGATCCTGACCGTAGCATCCATAATTTGTAGATTCAGTTTCTCCAGTTTTTCTTTGAACCGTTCGACGGTTTGCTCAGGGGAGACAATCTTATCCTGATCATATGTAAACTGTTTATAAGCATCTTTCAATTCAATGTAGTGGCGCATTCATCCTCCAATTTAAGTTTTTACTGTAGATACTGTATATTTTAGATTGACCGAATCGGAGCAATTTGATATGTCATTTGAACATCGAAAATTTGTGGGGATGTAGCTCAGTTGGGAGAGCGCGGCGTTCGCAACGCCGAGGCCGGGGGTTCGAATCCCCTCATCTCCATTTTTTCATATCATTCATATCTTTATTTCACTACCCATTCGATTTGTATTTCCCCGATTTTTCCGAGGATCTGATCGCGAACCTTAGCTTCTGGTTTCGAAGCGTCAACAATAAAGAAACGGTCCGGCTCTTTTTTTGCCAGAATTAAAAAACCCTGCCTGATTTTTTCATGAAACCGCAGATTTTCCATCTCGAAACGCGATTCATTGTTCATGCGTTCACCCTTGTGAAGCTGTTTTTGGGTTCGGCGTAATCCGTCTTTTGGATCCAAATCAAGCAAAAAAGTGATATCGGGTTTTAACCCATTTAACACCATTGTATTGATCTTTTCTACCAAGTCCATGTTCAGCCCGCGACCAAATCCTTGATAAACGGTAGTACTGTCCACAAAGCGATCGGTGATTACAATTTTATGTTGCTTTAAAGACGGCAGAATCAGTTCCTGAATATGTTGCACGCGATCGGCGGCGTACAGAAAAAGTTCAGCTTTCGGATCCAGGTTCCGGCTCTTAGGGTCCAACAGTATCCGTCGGATTCTTTTTCCGATTTGTGTTCCGCCAGGCTCCCGGGTCACCACAACCTCTTTTCCTTTCTGTTTAAGATAGGAGGCCAGGTTTTGGATCTGCGTTGTCTTTCCCGCCCCTTCCACACCACACATGGAAATAAACATCGGTTATTTGTTTCCGATAAAAAAATGCCGGCCCAGCAGCCGGTGATAGGAAGTCCAGGATTCGCCGGAATTCTCGGACGCTATAAAATCCCGGATACCGTTAACTTTGGAATCGATTTCATCAATATAATGCAAAAGGATCGCTTCTAATGTCTTGGGCAATTCCGGCGATCCGAATTCATAGCTTCCGTGATGGCTGACAATCATGTGTTTCAACAAAACTTCCAGATCTTCGGGAAAGTCCGGAATATCAGCCAATTTCTCATCAATCATCTGAACACCGATCACAATGTGACTTAACAGCCGTCCTTCATCCGAATAGTCAATCGTATATCGATATGTTAATTCCCTGATTTTTCCGATATCATGAAAAAATGTCCCGGTAATCAGCAGATCCCGGTTGATACCTTCGTAATGCTGCGCAATTTTATCTGCAAGCATAACCATTGACAAGGTGTGGACCAAAAGCCCCCCCAGATAAGCGTGATGCATTTTTTTCCCGGCCGGACACCGTTTAAAATCTCTTACAAATGTCTCATCATTAAAAAAAGCTTCTATCAGGGATTTGATATGCTGGTTTTTTATGGTGGAACATATTTTTGTAAGTCTTTCAAAAAGATCATCCACATCCAAATTAGTAGCCGGAAGAAAATCATCGGGTTCAACAGATGCCACCGGGCAGGGTATCATCTCTTTAACAACCAGTTGAAGCTTTTCACGGTATTGGGAGACGCTTCCTTTGATTCGTACAAAACTTCCGGAATCATTGGTTGCCAAAATTTCATCAACATTATCCCAGACCACCCCTTTTATCTGACCTGTCTTATCCGACACAATTATGGTTAAATAATTGTTTCCATCCCGTTTTTTGGCAACCGCTTTTTCTGTCAACACAAAAATATCATCTATGGATTCTCCGGCTTTAAAACTACCAATAAATTGCCGTTTCATAAATTTCTCATACCTTTTTCTTACCGGGTAAGGGACTTGAGAAGAAAGAGCGCATTATTATTTCCTGCCACATCCCTTATGGGATGCCAATCGTGAGAAACAATTTTCATTGTACACGCTTAAAGGCCAAAATTCGCCTGTATTTGAATTTCTTCATTTTTTTTATTGCCACTAACTTCGCAGGGAAGTTTTACAATAAAGCTGGTTTCTTCTCCCAGAGTACTTTGGACAATGATTTGGCCGCCCATTTTTTCGATAATACCATAACATATTGAAAGGCCGAGACCCGATCCTTTGCCGACCGGTTTAGTGGTAAAAAACGGATTAAATATCCGGTTAAGAGTTTCCGGAGGTATACCCGGACCTGTATCTGTGAACTTAATGCACAACTGGCTGGTATTCAACTCACCGGAAATGGTAAGTGTTCCCCCGATAACTTCCATGGCGTCAATAGCGTTGTTAATCAGATTTAAAAACACTTGTTCCAACTCGGTGCGGGATGCCCGGATAAGCGGTAAATTTGTCTGAAGTTCATTATGAATTTTGATCCCTGAATATATGGCACGCTGAGTCGAAATCATTATGACATCTTCAACCAGTTCGTCAATATGAAGATCGGTGATTATCGAGTCGCCTCTTCGTCCAAAACTAAGCAGTTTTTGAGTTACGCTTTTGCATCGCAGGCCCTGTTCTTTAATTTGATTCAGGGAATATAAAATCTCATCATAATTTTCTGTTTTTTCATAAGGCCCTTCCCGGATCAAGTCTTTTGCCCACCCCGCAGATTCTATCATAATGGCCACCGGATTATTAATTTCATGGGCAATACCCGCCGCAAGCTCACCAATGGAAGCAAGATTTCCAGCTTCCACCATCCCTTGAGTTATTCTCACCTGTTGCCGGTTCGCTTCTTTAAGTCTGCCGGTCATCTTTCGGGTAACAGCAATCACCGTAAAAAAAATACCCAGGCTCCAAAGAAAACAGATAATCCCTATAATGATCCCAGCACTTTGGAATTTAGAAAATGCCTCAGACACGTTCTGCTGAAATACCAGAAGCCACCCACTATTTTGAATATAAGTTGCAGCGATGAAGACGTTCTGACCATCATGATCCAATTGGCCGACATATACACCCCTTACATTTTTCTTCTCTTTTTGAATCAAGCCTTCCCGTATTTTTTGGGCCGGAAGAACACCAGGATAGCGTTTTCCCAAAAATTCGCCTTTTCGGTCATAAATATAGGCATTGCCGGTCTCTCCGGTTTTAAGGCTTCTTAACTTGTTTTGAAATACCATAGAATTCATGCCGGCTCTGAGAACCCAGGATTGTTGGTCATTGGAATCATTTATTGCCGTTTTTTTAACAGATACAAAAAAAAAGAAAGAACCGCCGGATTCTTCAAAAATATCGCTGACATACTGGTATTTCTTAATGGCTTTTTGAAACCATCCGGACATTTGCTGGTCAGCATCAAATACATAATTCGGCCCGGCATGAACCAGTTGCCGTCCATGCTGATTGATCATGCTAAGGGTCTCAATATCCCGGCCATAGGCCCAATGCAACAGTTCAAGATCTTCTGACAGCCGTTGGGCCCCCAAATTTTCCATGTCGTAAGAATTTGCCAGCAGTTTAATATTTCCAATTTTTTCATTTAAAAACGCATCAATATGGGATGCATATTCGAGCAAAAGTGTCGTCATGTGATCCCGAACTTTTTGGGCGTAACTGTTATGAATCTGATATAAAACAGGACCACCAATGAGTATCAACGGCGTAAACGATACGATGAGAATTACAAGGATCATTTTTCCGGAAAGAACCTGATCATTGTTTGGATCTCCTGAGTTTTTAATTGGCATCTATAAAAAATATTGATGGTTAAATATCTGGATAAAAAATTTCTAATCTTTACACTCAAAACATACCAATCGCTCAGCTTGGGCTAAAAAAAACCAATTGAAATTCCGCCTTCTTCGATTTTCTGCAAATATATAATATAAAAGCCCCTCTCCTGACAATCTTTAACCTAAACCGAGTATTTAAATTTTGGAAGCGTTATTTTCAATATGATTAAATGACTCCGGATGACAGTGCTTGATAGCAAGCAATGAATCAATTATAGTATGTTTAGGAACGTGGCAGGAAAATTTATACCATCTTTCTTGCCACGTTCCTAAACATATGAATAATGGTTAATGTTTTTATGAAGGAGAAAACATGGTGCTTAAAAATACCATCGAAAACGATGCATTGGCAGAAAAAATAGTTCGGTATTACGGGTATACTGAGGAGATCTCACTCAAGAATGTTGCAAAAGTTGTTGTTAAGCTTATGATCAACGAATATTTCGACAGCATTTGTTCCGGAGAATTTAAATACCCTTCGAAAGAAGAGATGCGGGAATGGGTGTTAGAAGAATTAAACCGCAGATTTGATGAAAAAGTAGTGACAGCGGTGGAAAAAAACTATCCTGATTTAAGTGAGGAAGAAATCGAAGCCAAGTTGGAAGCTATCGAAAAATTATATGAAAAAGAGCACGAAAATCAGGTTGAGGCCGTTATCAATGCCGCTTCGAAAGAGCTTCGTGCAAGGGTTTTCGCCTTACAAAAAGAAGTTAAGGATCTGAAAAAAAAATATACGACCTGATAATCAGCGAGGGGAGTGAATAGGTAGCGTAAATGAGAAAACAGAGCCCTGACCAAGAGCACTTTTAACCCAAATATGACCATTATGAAAATCAATAATCCGCTTGGTAATTGTTAACCCGAGACCACTGCCGGCGGGCCGGCCCCTACTGTTATCTTTAACTTGCCGGAATTTCTCAAAAATGATTTTCTGATGGTCGGGGCTTATTCCAATACCATTGTCTTGAACATCTATTTGCAGATGGTACTTTTTTACTTTCAAATTGATATTAATTTGACCATTGGTGTTGTCACAAAATTTTGCCGCATTGGATATGAGATTTACCATCACCTGAATAAGGCGATCTTTGTCACCTTTCGTTTCAGGAACTGTTGGAGGAAGGTTCAATGTTACGTTGATATTGTTTTCCCGAATAAAATGGCTGGTTGCGTTTAAGGCGTCCTGGATGACCTCTTTCATGTCCACTGGTGCTATCTGCCAGTCTATTCTCCCGGATTCCATTTTCTGAAAATCCAGGACTTGTGAAATCAATCGGGTCAATCGATCGGTTTCCTTGATGATAATCGATGAAAACTCCTGCTGTTGAACCTTATCGAGATCAGGTTTGTCATGTAAAATTTCTGCGAGTGCTCTTACAGACGTCAACGGTGTCCTCAACTCATGAGAAACCGTCGAAATAAACTCGTCTTTTAAGCGGTCCAGTTCCTTCAATCGTTCATTGGCGGCCTTAAGCTCGGCAGTTGTTTTTTCAAGTTCACGGCTGTACTCGATTACCTGCCTGGTTTCATCCAGGATATCCATCACCTCTTCGATACCCAGACTTTCTTCTTTGACAACTGAAGCCACCATAACGCGGGCTGAAGCAGAACCGATAGTCCCTGCCAACAGTTTTTCGGCATAGCTCACCAGGCCCGAATCAGCCGTCAACGACTTTTCCCAATCGATATTGTGGCTATCGGCATAATTTGACAACGCCTCATCTGCCCGTTGTTGACCTAAAAAACGCCCCAGCAGTAACCGTAAATCAGGGACAGATGCTGTACCCCGCCAGAAAAAAGACTCACCGGTTTCCTTTGAGTATCTGAAAACATCCACAAAAAGTGTAGCCTGGGTGTGTTCAATAGCCGTAGGGCGCGAGAAAATCGAGATTCCGATGTAAGCACCGATATTGACCAGCATACTCCAGAACACCGCATGAGCTATCCGACCGAAATTTTCCAACCCGAAAAGATGAAACGGTCTTAACAATTCGATACCCAAGGGGCCGTGTTTAACAAAACTTGGGGATATCAGTCCCGTCTGCACCAAAGACGGCAAGAACAAGGTATAGATCCAAACGCTAAAACCTGCGATAAGACCCCAAAGCGCTCCCATCCGGCTCCCGCCTTTCCAGAAAATCCCGCCCAGCATGGCAGGCGCAAACTGCGCCACGGCCGTAAAAGAAACCAGACCAATTGAAACCAGAGGATAGAATTCACCGATGAAGCGAAAATAAGTATATCCCATCAATAAAATAAAAATGATGCTCCCCCGTCGGATTGCCAGCAGAAAGCTGGTTAAATCTCTTCTCTGGTGAAATTTAAAAAAAGGAAACCGAAGCAATACCGGCATCACCAAATCGTTGCAAATCATGGTTGAAAGAGCGACAGTTTCAATAACAACCATACCGGTCGCCGCAGACAGCCCCCCAATATACACCCAAAAAGCAAGAAGCTGTTTCTTTTCAATTATCGGTATGGTTAACACAAATGTGTCCGCATCAACATTGCCGTTGGGAAAATGCAGCATTCCGCTGAACGCCACCGGAAGCACAAAAATATTAATGGCCAGAAGATAAAGCGGAAACAGCCAGATGGCCTTATTCAGATGGTCCTCATTAACATTTTCCACCACTGCAATATGAAACTGCCGCGGCAAAAATATAATAGCGATCATGGAAAGAAATATATAGACGCCCCAATCGATAAATGAGCCGCTGTCGGTTCCTATCGTAAATAATTTTTTGAGGTTATTGATCTTCTCCGCCTCCTGGAAAATGTCCCCGAATCCATTATAAATTCCATACGTGAGAAATATTCCGACGGTTAAAAAAGCAGCAAGCTTGACAACAGATTCAAACGCAATGGCTGCCACCAACCCTTCATGACGTTCGGTGGCTTCCAGGTGACGGGTACCGAAAAGAATTGCAAATACAGCCAGCAACAACGCAACATAAAAGCTGGTATCTTTTAAAACCGGTATCTTGGCAATATGAAGCGGTATTTTTATTTCGGGATAATGTTGAACCAATTGAAAACTGATGGAAATAGCTTTCAACTGAAGAGAAATATAGGGGATGATCCCCAGGACGGCAATGATGGTGACGCAACCGCCCAGCAAGGCGCTTTTACCATAGCGGGAGGATATAAAATCCGCAATGGAGGTAATATGGTGCACCTTGCTGATCCGAATTATTTTTCTTAAAATCAGCCATCCCAGCGCCGCCATCAGTGTCGGGCCAAGATAAATTGTCAGAAAACCGGGTCCTGTCCGAACGGCTCTTCCGACACTTCCGTAAAAAGTCCAGGCTGTACAGTAGACCGCCAGCGACAGTGCATAAATATAAGAATTGCTGATAATACTCTTTCCGATGTCAGCCCGCCGGTCTCCATAATACGCAATGGCAAACAGCAATCCGATATAGGCAAAAGAAAAAAATAATATCGTGCCGGTTTCCAGCAGCATCAGCTTATCCTTACGGAGAACGGGACGATTTGAAAGCCAATGAGTTTGGCAGTGATTCCGGCGGTTCGGGAAGAGAATTCGAAGGCCGCAAATGAACGGACAAAACCATCAGAAAAATAATGATACCCCAGGAAATAAAAATAAACACATACAGCACGGGAATCCCAAACCAAAACACCGTTTTGTTAAACAAAGACATCAAGGGGAAATTAAACAATATCCAGCCCAACAAAAACAGGCTGACCAGGCGTTTATTTTTTATATTGGAGGGGGTCATGGTCATGTACATCTTTCACATCAAAAGTCCAGATTGCAAACCTTAGCTGCGCTCTCATCCAGCATTTTGGGCAATCCGCCCACCTCGGAGGGGACGAATCCCATGGTTTTTTTCCAGACAGCTTCATCTTCCATGCAATAATAAACCCTGACATCAGGCGCCTTCTGCCTGATCCGATCAACTATTTGTTTGTAAAGCCCGATCCTCAACGGTTTAAAATATCGCATTTTTCCATCAAGACCTTTGATAAATTCACCGAATACAATTTTTGAATCCGGAAACCGCTGTCTGATCAACAGTTTTAAATCAGGCATAAACCGAAAAGTTCCAAGACTGATCCATACAATATTTTCCGGATCAATTGTTGAAAAAAGGGTATCAATAACATCCATATAATCTTTTTCACATCCCGGATAAATCACCATGGGATCGAAATGAAACGCCAGCGGATACCCCCAGGCCTGGCAGGTCGCTGCAGCCTTTAATCGTGCTGACAGCGACGCTGAACGAAGTTCCTGGGTTCGGACAATTTTTTCGGTATTTAAGGACCAGGCAATAATTGTTTTTCGATTGTGTTTCAAATTTTTCAAAGCGTCTATGGCGACGGTTTTGGTTTTAAGCTCCAAAACGGCATGATTTTGGTTGGCAAATGCAGGCACCAGAATTTTTGACAAACCGGTCCATTCCCATATCAGACTATCGGTAAATTCGCCGGTACCGATTCTTACGAATTTCTTTTCTGAAAAAAAAGTTTCCAGTTCTTGTTTCATATCTTCCTGGTTGACAAAAAACTGGAGAACCGGGGGATGAAAATACGATTGTAAAATACAATAGGAACAGTCCATGGTACAAAACGTACCAACATGCAAAATCTGATATCCGCAGCAGATATAATTTCGGGTCCCGGGACATTTTTTGATAAAAGCGCCTTTATTGCGGGTCAATAACAGCACCTGCTTGCCCCGCCTGACAGGATCGGAAGCCTGGTTGATGCTCTCGTAAAATGCCTTGATATTTTCGATCATCTGAACAGGACGGGCAATGCGGTCACAAAGTGCCGAGGCTTCTGGATATTGAGCCGCATCGGCATCCATGTAAATTTTTTTGATATGATTTAACGACAAAAACGTTTACTTCCTTTAACCAATCCCGGTAAATTCAAAGCCCAGTCCGGCCTGAAGCTTTTCAACTCTTTTGAAAATTTCTTTCAACATGGTTTGTTCAATACGGGACAGTTTTTTGGGATTAATGTAATTGTTCGGACTGGTGTTTTCATCCATTATGGCGGTAATCTGGCGAACAAACCGGGTTTGCATCAAAAAACTGTAAGCCTGGTCTATTTCATTGTAGTCATCCCACAGCAAATATTTTTTCAGGTAGAGTTCATGTAATCTGTCCTGAGTATTGGTTTCACTGATTTTGTTTTTTAAAGCATATATACGGGCAAAGTCCACAATAGGCTGCATAGCCGCTTTAATATCAAACGCGTTTTGATGTTCTCCTTTTGACTCAACCACAAAATTTCTGAAAAAACCAAGCGGCGGTTTAAAATGTAACGCGTTGATTGTCAAATTTCTGAAAAACCCAATCCATCCACCCAGCGAGTCAAACAGAAACTCATGTAATTCATCAATAATACTCATGTCGCCATAGCCGCCCCTGAAATCAAAAAAAATACTCGCCTGCAGTAATTCTTCCGGGCCTCCGGAATATATCCAGGAGGAAAAATAATATTTCCATTTTGACAATGGCTGACACCATTTGGGGTTTTTAGCCATGACATTTCCTTTGCAGAATTCATAGCCGGCTTTGTCCAGCCAGGTACAAACCTTTTCTCCGAACTCAAGAAAATAAGCCCGAACCGCCTCTTCCTGATCGGGAGAAACATCCCTGAAAACAATAGCATTATCCTGGTCGGTTTTCAGTGTCTGTTCTTTTCTCCCCTCGCTTCCCATGATCATGAAAACAAAATCAGACGGGGGCGGCCCCATTTCTTCCAAAGCAAATCCGACCAGTTTCTCCAAAATAGCATCCGAAACAGCCGTAATCAGCCGGGTGACATTTTTAGCCTTTGCCCCGCTGTTGATCAGCCGTTTGATGATCGGGGGTAATTGGGCGTGCTTATTGAAAACATCTTCAAGTCTCGTTACTTCCGCAATTTCCCGGACTAAAAAGAAGGGCGACTTTCCCTGAGCATTTAAAAAGTCCTTGTTGGTAACCACTCCGATAACGTCTTCATCGTTTCCCAACACCCCCAGATGTTTGATACCCTTCTGGGTCATTAACATCATGGCTTCAAAAATCAAGGCTTTGGAGGGAATGGTGTGAATCGGAGAGTTCATGATATCGGCAATGGGCTTTTGCATATCATAGCCGCGGGCAATCACCTTTCTTCGCAGATCACTGTCGGTCACCAATCCCACGAACTTTTCGGAGGAACGATCTTTCACAAAAACAGAACTACACCGATGCCGGTTCATTACCTGCGCGGCTTTTTGTATTGTCTCATCCGCACTACAATACACCAGATCCTGATTATAAATATTCTCAACCGGCTGATTAAAAAACTGCTGTTCTTCTTCTTTCGGTCTGAGGGTTTTGGTTATAATAGATGCATAGGAACGATCCAGCATTCTTTTCCCGAAAGTGTCCGTAAAATATTCAGAAAACGCATCGTATCGGGAACACAGATCCAGAAAATCATGACTGGATAAAATGTAAAAATAAGTATCTTCCGTGCATTTCAGCGTTCGAACGGCGATGCTGTTGTTTAAAAGAAGGGAAATCCCACCGTAAATATCACCTTCTCCTAACAGCCCCCGAAGCCTCTTCTGGTCATTTTCCTCAATATATCGCTCCCCTGCCCCTTTTTGAATAATATACAGATATTCCAGGCGGGTATGTCCCTGAATGCAGGGAATGGCACCCTTGGGATAATGGACGATGGAAAGTTTTGCCGCCACTTTTTCAAGTTCTTCCTCAGGAAGAAAGGTAAACGGAACCACAGTGGAAAGAAACTGGACCGCCTGGCCGGTCGCCATAATGGAGGCATAAGATTCATCGAGCATCCGTTTGCTGTAAATTTCCACAAAATACTCATAAAAAGATTTAAACCGATTGCAGGTTTCCAGAAATGCTTCCCGGGGAAGACAATAAAGTGAAGCATCTTTGTCAACCTCCACGGTTCGGATTGAAGTCCCCCCATTCATGAGAATCGAAATACTGCCGATGATATTGCCCCGTTGAAGAAACTCGGCGTAATTCTTTTTGTCCCCGATTTCGTTGTAGACCTCCAAAGTGCCGGTTTTGATGATCATCAGGTTTTCAACTTTGGATTTTCCCTGCATATAAATTTTGGCACCTTTGTTTTTGTTCTCAACCGTAATTTTTTCGGCCAGTTTCTGAAGTTCATTTTCGGGAAGATCCGAGAATGGCTCAATTTCTGATAGAAATTCAAATACTTGACTGCTCATATGGTCTCCCTAATATTTTAAACGGGCGTATAGTGTTTTTTGTGATGCCAGACGGGCATCTTTTAATGTATAAATGCCCTGTTTCTCCAGCAAGGGTATAAATTTCAAAAAGACTTCAGCAGTAGCCAGGGCATCGCCCAAAGCCGTATGCCTTCCGATAATGCTGATACCCAGCCGGGTCGCAATGGCTTCCAGTTTATGATTATCCTGAGCCGGTTGGATCACCGCAGCCAGAAGCAGGGTATCTAAAACCGGATTGATAAATTTTATTCCGGTTTTATGTTCCTTGAGTTCGAGCATCTTCATATCAAAAGCAGCATTATGGGCTATCAAAATGGTTTCTTCGCAAAACTGGTAAAATCTGGGCAATACCTGGTCAATTGTCGGCTGACCCTCCAGCATTTCAGGCTGGATACCATGAATTTTGGTGGATTCGATGGGAACATTTCGCCTGGGATCAACCAGTTGGTCGAAAATTTCATCGTGTAAAATACGACGGTTAACCATCCTGACGGCACCAATGGCGATAATTTCATCCCCTCCACGGGTATCAAGGCCTGTGGTCTCCGTGTCAAATACCGTGTAGGTCAAAGACGTCAACGAACGGTTATCAATTTCAGGGGTTTGTCCCGGCTGATGAAACAGATCAAAATCGTAAAATTCGGGGCGGCTTTCCGGAAGAATGGTCATGGTGCGAATGGTATCCGGCTGCGAGGATTCCACAGCCGGAAGGCAAAACCGAAGATAGGACTGATTTTTAGCATCCCGGCAGGAATAGGACCATATTTCAGCTTCGTGATGCCGGATAACTTCCTTCAGGGTAAGGGGAAGCCCTTCTTTTTCGATCATCAACGGCTGCTCATCCCATTTTTTCAAGGTTTCCATTCTGATCGAACGTCCTTGCCATAGCAGGTCAATATTGACAAACCGGCCTTTTTTGCTCAATGAACACGAAAATTGAGCTACCCCCAATTCGTTTTTCAACTGATTCAAGACAAACAAAATCGCCAGAATGATGGAGTAACTGTCCACATTCACCCAGTCATCCAGATGATCCTGGTCCACATGGATATCAATACCCAGCGTATTTTCGGCCCGTTTGCAGATGGTCTGCAACAAATCTCTGGCCGGCATTTTTACCAGCGGCCATTCAGTTTTAACATGGGTGGCATAATCGGTGGCAGCATTATCCAAAATCGCACCGAGCGCAAGAGATTCCTTGTGAATGATTTTTTGAAATTTATGTTCCTGTTCTCTGCTCATATGGGGGTATTCAAGAATGGCCTCAATAGCGGCACGGATACTGGCAACCGACGCCCGGATACCCCTTGACAGATTTTTCATCAGAAAGTCCACCTGGTTGTCGATCTGAAGCTGTTGGGTGATGTCATAAAAAATGAGGATAAATCCGTTGAACTGACGGTTCTGATTCAGAATCGGTACGGTTTCCACCCGCAGCAGATTGCCCTCTTTGCCGACAATCACAAAATAAGCGGCCACATTGGATTCCTCCCGTTTCAGCTTCTCTCCGATTTCATCCAGCGCATGCACAATCACATTTTTATCCACAGCCCCAAAAACAGACCGACCCAAACCGATAAAATGGGAAGATTCATTTTCAGAAGAATTGGTGTTTGTATTGCCTTCTATAAATTCCCTGGACCTTTTATTGTAAAAAAGAATCCGGCCTTCCGCGTTGCAGATGATAACCCCTTCGGGTAATTCAGCCAAAAATGCTGCCAGCAGGTTTTTCTCCTGTTCGAGGTCTGCCTTTGCCAATTGAATCCGTTGCTCCACATTTTCCCGCATCTCATCCAAACGGGCTGCACTTTCATTAATGGCGTCCGCAAGACGAAGCACCTCCCTGCTGCCTTCGATTTTTACCCGATGAGAGGGATTTACAAAATTGATGACCGTGACCTCCTCGGTCAACTTATTGATCGGAATAATATAATTGTTAAAAATTGCATCCAAAATAGTCCCCAGACCGGCAATAAGAATAAAAAAAACACCAAAAATATAAACAAAATGCTCTTTGATCAGCCTGACAAGAATTTCAATTTCCGGAGAGGATAATTGCTGCCACAGAAAAAAGCCGAGACTTATTACCAGGGCCATGGTGATGGTAAATGATATGACAACAAACAGCCAGTATTTATTATTAGGACTGGTAAAAAGCCTCTGCATGGGAACCATTATTCCTGAAGTACACCGCTGTTATTACATAGTGCCTGAACGAAAACTGTCTTTTTCACCAATATCTGCGTCAGACTCAAATTTTAATCCTCGAAAT
>JAGYNR010000049.1 GCA_018399715.1 Desulfobacterales bacterium
GAAAGCGCTTTTCTGGCCTCATCCAAAGCAATACGCATAAAAAATTCCTGAGAATTTTTAGCATCTTTTGTTTTATGTTTCATTAAATGTCACCATTTTAAATAGTGTCTGAACGAAAGGTGTCTTTTTCGCCAATATCTGCGTCAGACTCAAATTTTAATCCCCGAAATACTCAATGTATGTATGTGATTAAAATTTTCGTCTTCCTTGATCTTAACGAAAAATCCTGATTTTTGTTCGGGCACTAAATATAAAAAATAATTATTAACGAATTCAATTCCGATTGTAAAGAATTTTTCCTTTACAAATAAGTTGATTTATGAAAACATAAAAATCTTTTTGGTTAGTGATTGAAATGTTGATATGTATATTTTTTTTATATTGATAAATGAATATTTTTGAAATTTTTCAGGATATGATCTAGAAAAAAGATAAAATGTCAATTCGTGAAGATTTTGAGCGAAGGGAAGAAACATTTCTTTCTCATTATGCCTGTTTGAGTTCGCAAACCCGTGGCAGAAAAGAACCCGAATCCCCATGTGCCATCAGAACCGCCTTTCAGGTAGACAAGGATAGAATTGTATATTCCAATGCCTTCAGACGAATGAAATATAAAACGCAGGTTTTTTTGTCTCCCATGGGCGATGTTTACCGTACACGGCTTACCCATACGCTTGAAGTTTCTCAGATAGCCCGGGCTATTGCGCGTGCCATGCGATTCAACGAAGATCTGGTAGAAGCGATTGCTTTGGGGCATGATTTAGGACATCCGCCTTTTGGGCACAGCGGTGAAATGGCGTTGAAAGAAATTGATTCCAACAGATTTTCACATAGTAAGCAGGGGCTTCGGGTGGTAGATTTTCTGGAGAAAAACGGTAAAGGCCTTAATCTTACCTTTGAAGTCCGTGATGGAATTCTCAAACATTCAAAAGGCTACGGAGAAATCATGCCGGATGATCCCGGCAAATTGGCGATAACTGTCGAGGGAAAAATTGTAAGAATTGCCGATATCATGGCTTATCTGAACCATGATTTAGATGATGCCATCCGAAGCAAAGTGATCGGCGAAAATCAGGTGCCTGCATTCTGTGTCAAGGTAATCGGAAAAAGCCATTCTGAAAGAGCTGCTAATATGATTAAAGACTTGATATCTTGCAGCGGCTCTCATAACGGTAAATTCAGGCTCAAAATCAGTTCTGAAATGCATGAAGCAATAATGCAGCTCAGGCAGTTTTTATTTGACAATGTCTATCGATCTTATTCTGTTCACAAGGAATTTTTAAAATCCAAAAAAATACTTTCAGAACTGTATCATCACATGATTGAAAACGAAGAGTTTTTTAAAAAACAGTTAATAGATATGGAAATGATTGATTGTTACCACAATGGTCAACCGAAAAGCCGGTTGGTATGTGATTTTATTGCCAGCATGACCGATCGATATGCTTTGAGACTATATGAAAAAATTTTTTTCCCATCGCCCCAGGTATAATGACGGAAAAAATGAACTGCCTGGATACCCGTCTGAATATTTTTTTTGATAAATTACGATCCCTTTTTACGGAAATGGATGACAAATATGCAGAAGCTGCAAATTTTTATGAATTTCATTGCCGGGGATGCCGGAATAATTGTTGTGAATCGCTGTTTCATCATCACACATACCTTGAATTTTTCTATTTGAAAAAGGGTTTTGGTGCTCTGTCTGCTCAAGTCCGTGACAATGTTTTGAAACGTGCCCAAAAAGTGGTTCAGGAAACAAGGGGGATAAGGGGCAAAAACAGCCGGGTGCGCATTATGTGCCCGCTCAACATAGATGGATTATGCATTCTTTACAGATATCGGCCGATGATATGCCGTTTGCATGGAATACCCAGCGAACTGAAAATTTTGTCTCAAAATGCTTCATGCCCCGGGAAAAAAAATATCAGTGCCGGATGTGAGACTTTTTATAAACAATGTGGTCACAAATCGTATTACCCTTTTGACCGAGCACCTTTTTATATGAAAATGTCACAACTGGAAAAGGAACTGAAAGAAACCTTTGCTTTTCATAAAAAACTGAAGATGACAGTTGCAGAAATTCTGATTACAGCTCCAGATGAACTGTAAACGCAACAATAGCCGATGAACAAATGAAATATTTTAAAGAACAGAAACTGCGTGAATTGCAAGGAAAACAATTGAAGCACGATTCAACATTTTGTTTCCGATGCTATCCCGGAATTTCGTGTTTCAATCGTTGCTGCCGGAATTTAAACCTTTTTCTATATCCTTACGATATCATCCGTCTTAAATTATGCCTGAAAATTTCATCAGATGAATTCCTGGATCGATATGTGGATGTTGTATTGAGGGAGGAATCTTATTTCCCGGATGTGTTGCTTCGTATGGAGGACAATCAGGATAAAACCTGTCCATTTTTAACTCAGG
The DNA here is from genome assembly GCA_018399715.1 of Desulfobacterales bacterium. Lineage (GTDB taxonomy): Bacteria > Desulfobacterota > Desulfobacteria > Desulfobacterales > SKZT01 > M55B149. Next base: position 2,434 of record JAGYNR010000049.1, read on the forward strand.
AGGGGTGTCGGGTATATCCGGACCGGCCGGATGCCTGTCGCACCTTTCCGCTGGAGCAGGGCATGATTTTTGATGATGAAAGCGGCCATGGGCGGCTTGTGCACTTTTTCAGACCTCCGGAATTTTGTATGGGGCAGTATGAGAAAACCAAGTGGACGCCGAAATCCTGGGAACAGGACCAGGAGGCAGAGATTTACCATAAAATGACGGCTAAATGGGCTATCCTCAAAGGATTGTTTCACCATAACCCGTGGGGTAGCGAGGGGCCCGAAGGGCCTAAAGCCAGGATGGCTTTCATGGCAACCTACAATATCGACCGGTTTCGTGAGTTTGTTTTTGGAAGCAGTTTTTTAAAACGGTACAAGGTGAAGTCCTACCTGATCAAAAAAATGAATGCCAGCGATACAGAACTTTTGAAATTCGGATTTAAATGGGTTCAGTTTTTTCTTTGGGGGAAGCACACAAAAGAGATCAGATTGAAATAGCTCCTAAAGAAGGTCAAAGAATGCCGGTAGGCATCGGAGAGATATCTTCATCTCCCAGTACATAGCCGCCATCTAACCGAATGACACTTCCGGTCATAAACGGTGCATCTTTTATGATAAACAGGACAGCTTTGATGATATCATCCATTTTCCCGGTTCTTTGCAATAAAGTATGAGACAGCAGGGCTTGCTGTTGGGTTTGAGATAATACATCCCACCCCCTGGTTTTTTCACCATGGCGGGTTTCAAAAATCCCGAGCATTATTTCGTTAACCCGTACTTCAGGCGCGCCCAACCGTGCCCATGTTTCTGTAAACAGGGAAACGCCTCGATTTGCAGCAGAATAACCATCGTTAAAAACAAGACTGGCGGGGCCGGATCTTCCGACTATTCCAGCGATAGAAGAAAAATTAAGTACGACTGCATTACCTGTCTTTTTTAAATGGGGAAGTGAGGCATTGAACACCCACCATTTGGCCCGAAGGGTGGTAGCAAATTCAAGATCCCATTGTTCTTTTATGTAAGGTCCGTGAACAACCGGCCATCCCCCCCGCTCGATATTGTTGATCAGTATATCGAGTCTGCCGAAATGACTGACAACGTTTTCTACCATTTCTGGTATCTGGTCTGTTTCCAGAAGGTTGATGCGAAAAATCAAATGGTCTGTTCCGGTTTGTGCAAAATCGTTTTTCATTTGATCAAGGCTTTCCGGCCAATCATAATAAGTTAAAGCGACCTTGATACCTCTTTGTGCAAGCGAAAGGCCGATTTCCTTTCCAATACCTTTAATGGCGCCCAGAACCAGCGCGACTTTTCCGTTGATATGCATCACTTGGTTAGTCCTTTGTTCCGAAAAGCTTAAATTTTAACCATTTTAATGATAACTTTAAAAGATCTGTATCACTTTTGAGCGCATTTTGGATCAATTGCGGATCAAATTCCGAAACATTTTTTATTTGTTGATGAAATACTTGTTCCCGAAAGCTATCAAGATCGTAACAGGCCATTTGGAAATGACGTAACGAAATAAAGTCCAGCGGTCCGGGAAACCGCTGGTTTTTCAGGCTGATGATTTCCATGAGCATATCATTCATCTCGTTGTATATGGCTAATCCCTGATTGTGTATCCATTCTCTGACCGTTTGTTGATAGCGTTGTTCATGACCGCGGCAATGGGGTTCTTTAATAAGTGCAAAATGTTCTGATAAAATTCCGGATTCCCTGTTGCGGGATACGACCCGGATAATCGGATAGGCCCTGCAGGAAGATGGGCGATCTTCATATACACTGCATCCCTTTTCGGTAACAAATGGACATTTGTTGCCACTGGTCGGATCTTCCCGTAAACGAACAATCGGAAGACCGGTTTCAGGACCCGTGTGCTGGGTTGTATATCTGCTCAGAAATTCTGTTGATGAAATGTCAAGTCGTTTCCTAAGACGTAAAATATCATAAGGTGTCAAAAATTGGTTCAAATCTCTGCAACACTCATTGAAACAAGAAATGCCGGGAGTGCATGAAAATGTAAACGAATCCTCGATAGAAATAGGTATCAGTTGATGTTCCATCCTAAAATACTCTAATATTCAAATTGGTTAAAACCATGACATATATCAGTGCCCTAGTACCCTATATTAAAATACGATGATGTAATAACAATATTTAGTAGTTTGGTAAATAGAAATGTTTTGTATCCTACTTATTGTTTAATATTAAAAAGTAAACCGTGTTTAAATTGTCCCTTTAGATTAAATATGCTAATTTTTAAATGAATAAAATTCATTTAAGTAGGTGTTTAATGCATCATATAGTATGATGGCTAATTTAATCATCTATATATTGAAAGCGGTGAGATCTAAGTAAGGTGAGGTGGTGTTTTTTAAATTTAAGGCGCTAAAAGTTCTTGACATTATAAATGGAGGATGTTAAGTTTTCTCTTTGATTTTAAAAGGTATCTATCTTATTAAAATAATTGAAAATATCTATCTGGAGACGCTGGGGTTTTTGGGGATTAAAAAAAAATTGAAGTGCCTGGAAAATAGGCATTGTAGCGAAGGGAGGTGTAGTTAAGCATAAATAGGCTGTATTTTTGATATTGTTAGAAATTGGATAGAATCTATAATCGATTAACATTAGGAGGGATAATTAATGCCAAGCTATGTAATTCAAGAAAAATGTGACGGCTGTAAAGGCGGGGACAAAACAGCTTGTATGTACATTTGTCCGAATGACCTGATGGTTCTGGACCCGAATGCCATGAAAGCTTATAATCAGGAGCCGGATCAGTGCTGGGAATGTTTTTCATGTGTAAAAATATGCCCGACCCAGGCGATTGAAGTTCGTGGATATTCTGACTTTGTGCCCCTGGGAAGTAGCGTCATGCCGATGCTGGGTACCGAGGATGTTATGTGGACCTGCAAGTTCAGAAATGGTGTTGTAAAACGCTTTAAGTTCCCCATTCGAACAACAGCTGAGGGTGCCGCTAACGCTTATGAGGATCTTAAAGGCAAAGATTTGGACAGTCCGCTTCTCGCAACGGAAGAGGCCGATGGATACACAATTCCGAAACCTCAGGCTACTGTTTAAGCAAGCGGTTGGGAAGAGAACTCCTCATATGTTGATAATATGAAATAATTTTTAAGGAGGATATAACATGGCATTACCGAATAAGGTATTGGGTGAGACAAAAGCTGTAAAGGATCCGGAAGTCGAGGAGCGTGAAGTTGATCTGTTGATCGTAGGCGGTGGAATGGCTGCCTGCGGCGCTGCCTTTGAAGTAAAAAAATGGCTGGGGGACGACCAAAAGGTTTTACTCTGTGACAAAGCCGCAATGGAACGAAGTGGTGCGGTAGCCCAGGGTCTTTCTGCTATCAACACTTATATTGGTGATAATACGCCTGACGACTATGTCCGGATGGTCCGTAATGACTTGATGGGAATCGTTCGCGAAGATTTGATCTTCGATCTTGGCTGTCACGTCGATGATTCGGTTCATCTGTTTGAAGAATGGGGCCTGCCGGTATGGAAATTAGATAAGAACGGCAAGAACATGGACGGCAAAAAGGGTCAGTCCATGGGTACGCTGAAAAGCGGCGCCAAACCCGTTCGTACTGGAAAATGGCAGATTATGATCAATGGTGAGTCTTACAAGAGAATCGTTGCAGAAGCTGCTAAGAAAGCAATCGGCGAAGATGACATTTTAGAGCGTGTTTTTATTGTTGAGTTGCTGTTAGACAAAAATGTCGATAATCAGATCGCCGGTGCGGTTGGATTTTCCGTAAGAGAGAACAAGGTTTTTATCATCAAATGTAAAAGCATGCTGATTGCCTGCGGCGGCGCTGTAAACATTTATCAGCCCAGAAGCGTTGGAGAAGGTAAAGGCCGTGCATGGTATCCGGTATGGAATGCCGGTTCCACCTATTATCTCGGCATGAGAGTCGGTGCAGAACTTTCCATGATGGAAAACCGGTTCACCCCGGCTCGTTTTAAAGATGGTTACGGGCCGGTTGGTGCATGGTTTCTGCTGTTCAAAGCCAAAGCACTGAATGGTCTGGGCGAAAACTTTGCCGCCAGCGACGCCGCCAAAGCTGAGCTGGAAAAATATGCGCCTTACGGAACTGCCGCCATTACACCTACCTGTCTGCGTAACCACCTGATGCTCTTTGAAATGAAAGAAGGCCGCGGGCCGATTCTCATGGATACGGTAACGGCTTTGGCAGAGCTCGGCAAGACCATGGACAAAAAAGAACTTAAGCATCTGGAAGCCGAAGCTTGGGAAGACTTCCTGGATATGACCTGTGGTCAGGCCAATCTGTGGTGTGCTACCAATACCGAACCCGAGAAGAAAAATTCCGAAATTATGCCGACCGAGCCCTACCTGTTAGGTTCACACTCCGGCTGCTGCGGTTTCTGGGTCTCCGGACCGAATTATGACTGGATACCGGATGCCTACAAATGGGGCTATAACCGTATGACTACAGTCAACGGTTTGTTCAGCGCGGGCGACGGCGTTGGCTGTTCAGGACATAAATTCTCCTCCGGATCTCATGCCGAAGGCCGTATGGCTGTCAAGGAAATGGTCCGTTATGCCCGGGATAAAGCCGATTTTAAACCCGAATTGGCACAGTCTACAGAAGAGCTGGTGGATATGGTTTACAAACCGGTTCGTTTGTTTCTGGAGAACAAAGACTATTCGACCGATATTGATTTCAACCCGGCATATGTCAAACCGTCCGGAATGGCACTGCGTCTGATGAAGGCCACCCATGAGTATGGTGCCGGAACTGCCACCTTCTATCAGACCACCAGCAAGAATCTGGAAATTATCATGGATATGCTCGAAACCATGAAAGAAGATTGTGAAAAGCTTGGTGCCGGTGATTTGCACGAATTGATGAGAGCCTGGGAGATCAAACATCGTATTTGGACCGTAGAGTCTCATCTGCGCCATATCCAGTTCCGTAAAGAAAGCCGTTACCCCGGCTTTTACTATCAGGCCGATTATCCGGGTCAGGATGATGAAAACTGGTTCTGCTTCAGCAACTCCAAGTATGATCCCAAGGCCGGAAAATGGGATATTTTCAAGAAAGATTACATCAAGATTCTACCTGATTAATCCAAAATGGATCGGCTAAAACCGGAAATGGCCTAGCCATTAAATAATAAGATACCTCCAGGTGTGTAACAGTGCACCTGGAGGTTTTTATTAACAAAAAAGTCATCAAATGCCATTTCGGGCGATATCCATTGGATTAAGATGTAGGTCTGAAACCTGAAGCTGGAAATTTGAAACAACCAATGTTGGATACCGTAGACACTTTTACTTGATCCTGCAAACTATCCTTGATATAACCTTCAAAATTTCATTCCTCGTTTCAAATTTCGAGTTTCAAGTTTCAGGTAATTTCTTTATTTGAAACGAAGGATATCGCCTGAAATGAATTGGCAAACCAAAAATACATTCTTTTTTGAAACCTAAAATGCACGGAGGGATAGCATGACAGAGAACAAAGAATCCTCTGCGAGCGGAAGCATCCTGGTTGTCGGAGGGGGAATCAGCGGTTTGACTACTGCCCTCGAAGCTGCCGAAGTAGGCTATGAGGTATTCCTGGTTGAAAAAAATCCTTACCTGGGCGGAAGAGTAGCACAGCTTAATCAATATTTTCCCAAGCTATGTCCTCCAACCTGCGGTCTGGAGATCAACTTTCGGCGGATCAAGGAAAATCCACGGATTCATACCTTTACGATGGCCGAAGTGGACAAGGTGGAAGGCAGTCCGGGCAGTTATTCGGTAAGGATTACATTAAATCCGAGATTCGTGAACGATAACTGTACTGCCTGTGGTAAATGTACCGATGTCTGCCCGGCTGAAAGAAGTAACGATTTTAATTTGGGTATGGATATGACCAAAGCCATATATCTGCCCTTTAAGATGGCATTTCCCCATAAATTCGTGATTGATTCCGTCGCTTGCCAGGGCGAAGATTGCGGAAAATGCATAGACGTATGTGAATATGACGCCATTGATTTGAAAATGAAAGAAAAGACCATTGATATAAATGTCGGCTCCATTGTGTGGGCAACCGGCTGGTCTCCTTATGATGCAACCAAGATAGATAATCTGGGGTTCGGTCAATATTCGAATATTATCACGAATATGATGATGGAGAGAATGGCTGCCAAAGATGGTCCGACAGCCGGAAAGATCGAGCGTCCCTCAGATAAGCAGGGACCCGCCAGTGTCGCATTCGTGCAATGTGCTGGTTCCAGAGATGAAAATCATCTCCCGTACTGCTCATACATCTGCTGCATGGCGTCTTTAAAACAGACAACTTATATCAGAGAGCGGCTGCCGGAGGCAGAAATCTATATTTTCTATATCGATCTTAGGGCGCCGGGTCAACGCTATGAAAAATTTTACAGCAAGATTAAAGAAGACGAAAACGTCCATTTTATTAAAGGGAAAGTAGCCGAGGTGATAGAGAATCCGGATAACAACAATATAACCGTAGTGGCTGAAAATGCCGTGACCGGCCAAAAGATTAAGCAGGAAGTTGAGATGGTCGTTTTGGCTACCGGTATGCAACCAAACGTTGCCTTGAGCAAACTCCCGGCAGATCTGAAAGTTACCGAGGATGGGTTTCTGGTAAACGATTATGAAAAGGGCGGCATGTTTGCGATTGGATGCGCCACCAAGCCGATGGATGTTGTATCGTCAAACCAGAACGCTACGGGAATGGCTCTGAAAGCAATTAAAACCCTGGTGAACAGGTAGGAGGTTATCCATGGATAAAAAATATGGTGTGTATATTTGCACAGGATGCGGTATCGGGGATGCTCTCGACATCGACACTTTGAAAGGAGTGGTTGAAGACGAGGGATTGCCGGTAAAGACGCATAAGTTTCTATGTGGCAAAGAAGGTATCGATCTGATACAAAAGGATATTGAAGACGGCGTCAATGCCTTGTTAATTGCCGGTTGTTCCGGAAGGGTTAATTGTGATGTATTCCGGTTTGAAGGTTGTGTCCTAGACCGGGTCAATCTGAGGGAACAGGTAGTCTGGTCACATCCGAGATCTGAATTTCCGGCGCTTACCGAAGATCAGGTAGATGACGGCATTCATTTCGACCGGCTACAGATGCTTGCTGAAGATTATATGCGGATGGGCATGGCCAAGATTAAAAGAATAAATCTTCCCGAACCTTACCAGATGGAAGAATTCAGTCGCAAGCTGTTGGTTATCGGCGGAGGGGTTACCGGTATGTCTGCTGCTTTGGATGCAGCCGGAGCGGGTTATGATGTCACTCTTGTCGAAAAGTCGGGGGAGCTGGGGGGATATGCCAGTAAGATGAGAAAGCAGCTTCCCATTGCTAATCCCTATGATCAGCTCATTCCCCCCATGGCGGATACCCTTATCCAAAAGGTCGAAGCAGAGCCGAAAATTACGATCAGAATTGGTACGGAAGTTGCCCGTCTGGCCGGTCAGCCCGGAGATTATACAGTGACGTTAAAAAAACCGGGTGAAAGGATCGAATTTGATGTTCCCTATCCGTTGCCCCCGGAGATGACGGTAGATGAAAATGGAAAAGAACTGGATCAGGATACCTTAATGGAGCGCTTCCGGGAATACAATGAGGGAAGAAGGGACATTTTGACCATCGATCCCAATGGCGAAAAGTTTGGCGCTGTTGTATTAGCCGCCGGCTGGCGTTCCTATGAACCCAAAGAAGATGAATTTGCTCATCTGGGATGGGGAACATGTCCTGATGTCATCAGTAATCACCAGTTTGAAGAAATGGCTGCCAAGGGTAAGGTTACCCGGCCATCTGACGGTAAGGAAGCCAAATCCGTGGTGTTTATTCAGAGTCCGGGACAAGGGGATGATAAAGACTTCGAATATGGCGGATCGGTATTGAGCCTGGTGGCACTCAAGCACGCCAAATATGTCCGGGAGGATTATCCCGATGACGGAAAGGCGTTCATTTTCTATCAACACATGAGAACGCCCGGGCTTTCCGAGAACTTTTATAAGAGTACTCAGCAGGATCCCGGTATTTTCATGACCAAAGGCGAAGTAAAGAAAGTGTCCAAAAACGGAGATTCCCTTGTGGTTGAAGCCGATGATACGCTTTTGGGAGAAAATGTCGCGGTGAGGGCTGACCTGGTGGTCCTGGCGCTAGGAATGGTTCCCAAAACGGTGGATGAGCCTGTTGTCAATATGGCCTACCGGCAGGGACCTGCTTTTCGGGATATTGACCTTTTCAAAGGATATGTTGACTCAAATTTTATTTGCTTTCCTTATGAAACACAGCGTACCGGAATTTATGCAGCAGGGCCTATCCGGCGGACCATGACCATCGAGGAATCGCTTGAAGATGCTGCCGGCGCTGCACTAAAAGCAATACAATGTGTAGAATGTGCGAACAGGGGAATTTCTGTTCATCCCCGATCCTGGGATATGACGTTTCCGGATTTCTTTTTCCAAAGATGCACCCAGTGTAAGCGCTGTACCCAGGAGTGCCCGTTTGGTGCCATTGATGATGACGAAAAAGGGACGCCAAAACCCAATCCAACCCGGTGCCGACGGTGTGGTACCTGCATGGGAGCGTGTCCCGAACGGATTATCAACTTTGCCGATTATTCCATTGACAGTATCGGTTCCATGGTAAAAGCGATTCAGGTGCCATCCGAGGATGATTATGAGGAACCCCCGTTCCGGATCCTTGCCCTGGTATGCGAAAATGATGCCTATCCCGCCTTGGATATTGCGGGTCTTAACCGGTTTACATATTCTGCAGATGTCCGTTTCATACCGGTGCGTTGCCTGGGCTCTGTGAATGTGATCTGGATAAAAGACGCTCTTTCCCAGGGAATGGACGGTGTTATCCTGCTGGGATGTAAGCATGGCGATGATTACCAGTGCCACATGATCAAAGGCAGTGAGCTGGCGGATATTCGGGTCAAAAAAATCGGGGAGGCCTTAGCCAGTCTGGCTCTGGAGGAAGAGCGGGTGGCTCAGTACGAAGTGGCCATCGATGATTACGATAAAATACCAAAGATCATCAATGATTTTGTCGAAGAGATCGAGGCGCTTGGGCCGAATCCATTCAAGGGATTCTAATAATTTAGGCGTTCAGAAAAAAGATCATTTCACTGAAGCCAACCTTTTTCTGAATTGTTAGGAGGTGTTTAAATGGCAAATCAAAAAATGATTGAGCCTGATCTAGATTTTATTAAAGAAATAGGAGTGCTGGGGGGCAGCGATCTTAAAAAATGCTACCAATGTGCCACATGTTCGGTTGCTTGTCCCATTTCTCCGGATAATCGGCCTTTTCCCCGAAAAGAAATGATTGCCGCTTCATGGGGTCTGAAAGACCGCCTGGTAGGAGATGTGGATATATGGTTATGCCACAACTGCGGCGACTGTTCGGTGCGTTGTCCGCGATTGGCGAAACCCGGGGATGTTCTGGCCGCTATTCGGTCCTATGCGATTACCGAGTATGCCACTCCAAAAAGCCTGGCCAAAATGGTTAATGATCCCAAAAAGTTGCCCGTGCTTCTTGCAATTCCCGCGGTTATTTTTCTGGTTCTGGGCTTTATTTTAAATATGTTCGTAGAACCCAACTGGTTGAATTTTAGTCCAGAAGGAGACCATATCGCCCATCATTTGTTTTTCTCTACATGGCTGGTTGATATTATTTTCATTTCTGCCACCATATTTGCTGTAACTGTATTTGCATTGGGTATAAAACGGTTTATGGCCGATATGCATCAGAACGCTTTGGCGGAGGGAAAAACAGATAAGGAAAAGCTTGAGATAAAGGGCTTTTTGCAGGCGCTTTGGCGGGTAATTCCGACCATTTTAAGGCACGATAAATTTGTTGAGTGTACAGAAAACAATGAGCGATCTACCGCTCACATGATGGTTCTGTATGGGTTTATTGGTCTGTTTATCGTTACCGGTATTTTCTTTGTTGTTCTTTACGTGTTCGGTATTCACGGTCCTTATTCGCAGTTGAATCCGGTTAAGTGGCTGGCCAATGTATCCGGTGTGGCACTGGTGATTGGGTCTGGCTTGATGATTAAAAAACGTTTAGACAAACCTGAACAGGTCTCTACCTATAAAGACTGGGCGCTTATTGGTCTTGCAATGGCGTTGGGTGTTTCCGGTCTTTTGACAGAGATGACCCGTCTTGCCGGAGCCGCCGGATTGACCTATTTTCTTTATTTTATTCATCTGATTTTTGTATTCTGCCTGATCGCATATCTTCCCTATACAAAGCTGGCGCACCTTGTCTACAGAACACTTGCCATGGCTTATGCGGAATATGGTGGCAGGAAATTTTAGAGATAAAGCTTTTAAGTGTTTAGTTTAAAAGGAAAGCCGGTATATATACCGGCTTTCCTTTATTGTGATGGGAAAAAATGATACTATTTTTTCTCTTCATTTACCTCTTCAAAATCTGCATCAACAACATCTTCTTCAGAGGTTCCACCGCCGGTACCGCCTGACTGACCACCCGTCTGTGAGCCTTGATATCCGCCGCCTGATTGCTCTTCGCCAGCACCGCCGGAAGCTTGCTGATACATAGCTTCGGCCAGCTTATGTGAGGCTTGGGTCAGCTCGTCGATCTTTTTTCTGATTTCATCAGCGTTATCATTTTCCATGGCTTTTTTCAGAGACGCTATGGCAGATTCGATGTTTGTTTTGGTTGATGCATCGATTTTATCACCCAAATCCTTGATTGATTTTTCCGTGGAATAAATCAATGTATCGGCTTGGTTTCGGGCTTCAACCAGCTCTTTCTTCTTTTTATCTTCTTCGGCATGTACCTCAGCATCTTTGACCAGATTATCAATTTCATCTTTGCTAAGTCCGCTGGAAGCAGTGATTTGGATCGACTGTTCCTTTCCGGTGGCCAGATCTTTTGCTGATACATTTACAATGCCGTTGGCATCGATATCAAAGGTAACTTCGATCTGAGGAACGCCCCGGGGTGCCGGTGGAATACCTACCAGCTCGAACCGACCTAGCGTTTTGTTATCGGATGCCATTTCCCGTTCACCCTGGAGTACATGAATAGACACTGCCGGTTGATTGTCCGCGGCAGTTGAAAATATCTGACTCTTTTTGGTAGGAATAGTGGTGTTTTTTTCAATCAGTTTTGTCATTACACCACCTAAAGTCTCAATTCCTAATGACAGGGGGGTTACATCCAATAAGAGCACATCTTTGACATCACCTTTCAATACGCCGCCCTGAATAGCCGCACCAACAGCTACTACCTCATCCGGGTTTACTCCCTTATGAGGAGATTTACCGAAGATTTTTTTCACGCGATCCTGAACCGCAGGCATTCGGGTCATACCACCTACCAGAATAACCTCATCTATATCGTTGGCAGACAACCCGGAATCTTTTAATGCGGTTCGGCAGGGGCCTTCCAAATTGTCAAGAAGGTCACTGACCAGAGCTTCAAGTTTGGCCCGCGTGATCCTGATATTCATGTGTTTGGGTCCACTGGCATCGGCGGTAATGAAAGGAAGATTGACATCGGTCTCTCCGGATGATGAAAGTTCCATCTTGGCTTTTTCGGCAGCTTCTTTGAGCCGTTGAAGGGCCATTTTATCTTTTCGAATATCGATACCCTGATCTTTTCTAAATTCATCTGCAAGATAATCAATCACTCTTAAATCGAAATCTTCTCCACCGAGATGGGTGTCTCCGTTGGTGGACTTTACTTCAAATACGCCTTCCCCTATTTCAAGAATTGAAATATCGAAAGTTCCGCCGCCTAAGTCAAAAACAGCGATTTTTTCATCACTTTTTTTATCCAGTCCATAGGCCAGTGAAGCAGCAGTGGGTTCGTTGATAATTCTAAGGACATTCAAACCGGAAATTTTTCCGGCGTCCTTGGTGGCCTGGCGCTGACTATCATTAAAATAAGCTGGCACGGTAACGACGGCATCTGTAATTTTTTCTCCCAAATATTCCTCTGCAAATCCTTTGATATGTGCCAGAATGTATGAAGAGATTTCCGCAGGACTGAACTGCTTATCTCTGATGCTGATACGCACATCTCCATTGGATGCCTTCTCTATTTTATAGGGGAGAATTTGAACATCTTTTTGAACCTCCGGGGAGTCAAATTTTCGTCCAATTAACCTTTTAACTCCGAATACTGTGTTTTCCGGGTTGGTAATAGCCTGGCGCTTAGCGACCTGCCCTACCAGTCTTTTCCCGTCTTCGGTAACGGCAACGATAGAAGGCGTCGTACGACCCCCTTCAGCGTTTGTAATAACCTTGGATTCTCCTCCCTCCATAATCGCCACACACGAGTTGGTTGTGCCTAAATCAATTCCGATTACTTTTCCCATGGTTTCCTCCTTGACTTCATCATCTTATGTTAAATTTTTATTTTTCAATATCTTCATTGTTATGATTGTTTTCTGAATTGGACGAAGCTTTTGCGACGACTACCATCGCTGGTCTTAACAGACGGTCATGAATCATATATCCTTTTTGTAGTTCATTGGTGATTGTGTTTTCCGCATAATTCTCCGTTTCTTCCTGCATCATTGCCTCATGAAAGGTGGGGTTGAAGGTCTCTCCGTGAGAATCAAACGGCTGAACGCCATGTTTTTCCAGAATGCGCAACACTTCATTCCGGGTCATTTTAACACCTTCGAGCAAAGCCTGTTTATCTGTATCAGGTTTAGAGCCTGTTTCAACAGCCCGATCAAGATTATCCAGCACCGACAACATATCCTTTAACAACACCTCTGTTGCATATTTTCTCAGCTCATCCATCTCACGCGTGGACCGCTTTTTGTAATTGTCAAAGTCTGCCGAAACTCTTAAAAGACGATCATAGTTTGCTTGAACTTCGTTTTCTAGTGT
>JAGYNR010000005.1 GCA_018399715.1 Desulfobacterales bacterium
TCATGGTGTTGTTGCCATTTTACATAGGCGGTCACATCTTTTATTTTCAGAACGGGTCCGCTTGAAAGATCCCACAGAATTTCTGTCACCCGCTCACGGCTTAAAAACGGAAATTTTTGTAACAGGTAATTTTCCGGCAGGATATGTTGCTGTTCGGCCTCGATAATATAATCCCTAAGCCTGCGAAGAAAAATGTCCTCATCGATGATTTCCAGATTCAACAGGTTGTTTAACGCAACGGACATTTCAAGCAGATCGATGGATTCTGCACCCAGGTCACGGACAAGGTACGTATCCGGACTGATGTCAATATTATCTTCCGTATCCATAATGTCGGCGATGATTTTTTGTATTTCAGAGAAAAGGTCGTTCATATGGAATTCCTTATGATTGCTTTCCCGCGGTAAGACCGCCGTCTATACAAATTTCGGTTGCGTTGAAGCTTCCGGCACTTTCGGAAAGAAGAAAAAGGATCGTATCTGCAATTTTTTCCGGTAAAACGGGATGTCCGACCGGAATCTTTGGTAATGTTTCGTTGGCATGGGTGCTTAGAAAATTTTTCCCGCGGCCTGCATCCACGTAACCGGGCCGTAAAATAACCGACGTGATACCCCGGCATCCTAATTCCAGTCCCATACTTCGATAAAGGGCTTCAGATGCCATTTTGGCAGCAGCATAAAACCCCTGTCCGGGATTGGGTTGTGAGGCGGCGGTAGATGATACAAAAACGCAGCGGCCTTTTTTGCATTTGAGCATCAGGCGGCTGATTTGAATGAGTACGGCGGCGCGAAACGATATGTTTTCTTCAAAATAAGTGTAGATGTCATCAACCCGGGCGGAGGACACCAGGCGCTCATAATCGGATTGTGCGAAATCAATCAGAAAATCCGGGCTTCCAAGTATTTTCGGGGAAATATTTTTCAGAGTATCACGGTTGGAAAAATCCAATAACAGTGTTTTAAACCCGGATGATACGGGAGACAGTGCTTTCTCGATTTTATGTTTGGATGCGTCGCTTCGATAGGTCAAAACAGGGGTGATACCTGAATTGAGCATCGATTTTGCCAATGCCAGACCGAGTAAGGAGCTGCCGCCGAGTATAACCCCGAGATTTCCGTCAAAGGTTAGTCTCATAAAAGAAATGTTCCCTCCGCCAGGGAATCCGGCTGTTCACCGAAAAGTCGGCAGATAATTTTTGTTTTACCAAATTCCAGGCGATACCGGTAGTTTCCCGGCTTTAGAAAATGTTTAAATTTAAAGTTTTTAACCGAAAGATAATCCGGTTTAAATCCAGCAGTCTTGATCGCCTCGAAAAAAGCATGGATGATCATGCTTCCGGGGACAACCGGTTTACCCGGAAAATGATCCCGGTAAATAGGGTCCTCCGGATCAAAGAAAACGTCTCCTTCCAGATAATGTTGCCGGCCACGGATCATGTTTGTTTAAATCCCTTTTATCGTAAGGTCCAATGCTTCTGTCATCTGCCAATCCGAATGAATGTCTCTTCCGCCGGTGGTTAAATAATTTCCGGCCATGATACCATTGGCACCGGCCGCAAATATCATGGACTGGAAATCTTGAAGCGTGATTTCACGTCCGCCGCAGATGGTTATATCTTTTGCAGGATTAACAAATCTGAAAAGGCAGATACATTTTAACGCTTCGACAGGCGACATGATCGGCTGGTTTGCCAGCCTGGTGCCGAAAATGGGGTTTAAAAAATTAAGCGCAATGGAATCCACATCCAGGGCTTTCAGGGTAAACGCCAGTTCAACGCGCTGTTTCCAGCTTTCTCCAAGTCCTGCAATACCTCCGCTACAGATCTTCATCCCGGCCGATCTTGCATTTTCAATCGTTTTGATATTATCGGTAAACTGGTGGGTGGTGCAGATGTTTTTAAAAAAACTTTCCGCTGTTTCCAGGTTATGGTGATATCGGCTAATTCCACTTTCCATTAACGCATGGGCATTTTCATTACTGACCATACCCAGCGATGCGCACAGATTCAGGTCGGTTGCCTTTCGGATTTTTTCGGCGGTGCGGCAAACTTGGTCTAATTCTTTCGGTGTCATGCAAAGTCCGCTGGTGACAATGGAAAACTGGGTGGCTCCGGCTTTATGCATTTCGATTGCCCGCTGAAGTAAATCGTCTTCTGACATCAGCGGCCAGGTTTTGATACCGGTTTGATGAAAAGAGGACTGAGCGCAAAAAGCACAGTTTTGGGAACAACGGCCGGACTTGGCATTGACGATAGAACAGGCAAAGACTGTATTTTTCTTGTTTTGATGTCTGATCCGGTTGGTACAGGCGAGAAGATCAAACAAGTGTTCCACAGGAAGGGACACCATATCAAGTGCCTGTTTCTCCGGAATGGTGAAACTGCTGTCCGAAAGTATTTTATCGGTTATTTCCAAAAGGTTTCTGATTTTCATTGGTTCACTTTTTCAGGTTATCAGCCGGTGCATCACCAGGACTTCCAGATATTTTCAAAAATTATCTTCAACAATTACGTCCTGGATAGCCCTTGTAAGTTTTGTGATTTGGTCGGGCGCGATGATATAGGATGGCATCACATAAATCAGTTTTCCAAACGGCCTGATCCATACGCCTTTTTCAACAAAACGCTTCTGAATTTTTTTCATATTGACAGGGCGTTTGAGCTCTACCACACCGATAGCTCCCAGGACACGAACATCTTCAACCGGTGACAATTCTGCACACTGGAAAAGCTCTGATTTGAGCTGAGACTCAATTTTTTGGATCTTATCCTGCCAGGGAGTTGATAGCAACAGATCAATACTGGCGATGGCGACAGCGCAGGCCAGCGGATTTGCCATAAAGGTTGGCCCGTGCATAAAGACGCCGCCTTTTGCGCAGATTCCCTCCGCCACCCGTTTTGTAGTCAGGGAGGCTGCCAGGGACATGCATCCACCGGTAAGGGCCTTTCCGACACATAGGATATCCGGGGTAACCTCGGCATGTTCCAGAGCGAACAGGGTGCCGGTTCTGCCAAAACCGGTAGCAATCTCATCGAAAATCAAAAGCACATTGAAATGATCGGTTAATTCCCTGACCCTTTTTAAATAATGCGGCGAGTAAAACCGCATACCGCCGGCGCCCTGTACCACCGGCTCCAGAATAACCGCTGCAATGCTTTTATGATGGGTTTCCAGAAGATTTCTAAAGTCTGTAATATAGGTTTCATTCCAGGTTTCATCGAACCGGCAGCGGGGAGCTTCTGCAAAGTACTGAACCGGCAGCACTCCTTTGAAAAGGCTGTGCATGCCGGTAACAGGATCACATACGCTCATGGCGGCAAACGTATCACCATGGTAACCGGAACGGACAGTCAGCAGCTTTTGTTTGTCTTCAAATCCTTTTGCCTGCCAGTACTGAAATGCCATTTTAATGGCGACTTCAACAGCCACCGACCCGGAATCACAGAAAAATATCTGGTCCAGCGCGGGAGGGGTCAGTGATATTAGACGGCGGGCAAGCCCGACCGCAGGTGCATGGGTCAGTCCTCCGAACATGATATGGGACATATTATCAACCTGCGCCCGGATTGCCTGGTTTAATACGGGATGGTTGTAGCCGTGAATGGCGGCCCACCATGATGCCATACCATCAACCAGCTTACGTCCGTCCGTCAGCCGGATATGGACTCCCCTGGCGGAGTCTACCGGATAGGTCATCAGGGGGGCGGTCATGGAAGTATACGGATGCCAGATATGATTCTTGTCAAATTCCAGCAAATCATCATCATCGAACGGTTCCGGATCTGTAAAAGCAGTTTTGATCGTTGCTGTTAATCCTTTTGCCATTAAGGAAACTCCCATAACCCCTGTTGAAAATATTTTGGTGAATATAACAATTTACCGCTTACATTTTCGGCTTTTTTTATCCCATAGGTTCCATATTGTCAACCTAAATATAATCCTATGTTTACAATTAAAAGATGACCAACGGTCTTCATGGTATATCCAATACCTGCTATAGTATTCCAGATAAATAATTCGGAACATAAAAACAATCTGTACTTCAAAATGTTTTTGATTTTTAAAAACCAAAATATTTTTCTTGAAAGCTATAGATTGAATTACTGTATATTTATCAGCAGGGTTTCGATTTTTTTGGCAGCTTTCATTTCATCGATCCATTGACGGGGAATCGCATCCATGCCAAGATAAGCGCCAAGCACCATTCCCACCAATGTCCCCCGAGCCGCGTTGTCCCCACCGCTCATGACACATTGAATGAGGGCTTCCTTTAAATTGTTTTCATATTTTGCAATAAGATGAATCACTCCCGGAAACATTTCACCGGTATGACAGCTTTGTCCGAAATTCCCAATAACCTCGACGCTGTCTTGATCTGTCGTCGCAAGCCCTTTCTGAAGCCATGCGGATACGGGGGAAATATCAAACCGGTCTTCTGCAACGGATTTTAAGGCGTCAACAGGTGAATTCCCTTTAAGAACCGCCTGTGTTACAAGGGCAAAATATTCCGCAGATTCGATGACGGATGGATCGGTATGCGTCATTCTTGTTTGTGCAATTGCGCTTTGAACAAGGGTTTTGGGGTCATTTTGGTAAAAACAGACCAGCGGAGCAATTCTTGCGGCACCCGCCAGGTCATCCGAACCTGACCCCGCCTCCCCGGCCGGCTTGCCCGCTTTATAGTTGGCCAACGTTTTTTGGGTAGCCCCGTCAATATAACCATCGTAACCCTCAAATAGTTTTTGCCAGCGATGTGAGAAGTCCTTAATGTCAAAGTTCCCGGTTTCGGCAACGGATGCCAGGAGTGCAAGCATCTGATCACCGTAATGGGTAAACTCACCACGATCTTTGCTTTTGTGATACGACTGCGGACCGGGCGCAAGCAAAGATTCCACCCGACCAAAATCAGACTTGATTCTTTCGGTATCATATATCCAGTGAACGCTCAGGGCCAGTGAATCCGCCGCAAAAGATGCCATAACCATTGCTTTTGTTTTACTTTCCATAAAACCTCCTGTTAATGAATATTAGTCAGAAACTAAGGCATACCATATGGGAATGCAAGTATTATTGTGATTGATGAAGATGTCCGACGTTGCTTAACCAAGCGTTTTCCATCCGCTGTCTTTATACCATCAGACACAATTATATTTTAATACTGTCTGTTATGCATTGTAGCCGGGAACCATCGTACCGGAAACATAGGCTCCCGTAGAAATTTCGCAAATGCGAACATCTCATTTGAGTAGACGCGGAACAAAATCGTCCTTATTTTCAAGCATCTCGGCTGCGCCGATCAATTCAGCGTAGCGTATGGAAAAATTGACCAAAATTTTCAGGTTTGATAATATTGAATTATGGCACTTATTCAGGAGATCCGCGCAAAAATTAAACAACGTCGTTATGAATACTCCAAACATGCTGTCGATCAGAGTATTTTCCGCGATATAAGTGTGTTTGAATTAGAGGAAGCGGTGATCGGTAAAAGTGAAGTAATTGAAGATTACCCAGACGACAAATATGGCCCGACTTGTCTTATCCTTCACTACACTAAAGCGGGTAGGCCGTTGCATATACAGTGCAGCTATCCGGGTCGGCATCTTGTCAAGATCATCACCCTATACCAGCCTGACCCCGAACTTTGGATCGATTTTAAGATCAGAAGGTAGACATAAGGAGATTTAAAATGAAAGAGACAATGGTAGAATCTAGAGTAACCTATATACTTGAACATGATGGAAAATTTTTTATTGTCGAAAATGTCCCGGCGCGAGTATGCATAGAGACTGGAGAGCAGTTTTTTTCTCCTGAAACGGTAGATCATATCCATGGCATTATCAAGGGGAGACGAAACCCTGATAAAATAATTGAAACTCCCGTGTATAATTATGGATAGCACTGCCCAATCTGTCACTTAACAGGAAAGGCTATTAAATCGCCGAATCATCTTTCGGAGTTTTGCGATGTTCATTATTTTAAAAACCTTATTGCTGTATGCTCCGACTGCCTGTTAGTTCACTTTTGAACTCACACACTGCGAGGTTAGCGGAAGGTCAAGATAAATAAAAGCAAAGCCGAACGTTACATGTTGAAACGAGCGAAAATCTCCAGCGCAATGATAATAAATTAGCGCTGAGCGGGTTACATATATTTTTTGAAAATCACCTTATGGGAACAAACTCATGACCAAAGACCTGACAAATTCGGCGGTTGATCGCCAAAACATTCTCAATAACCCTTATGCTCTTGCAGAAATCGAGAAGGCAGCAGGCATCCGAGGCATTCCTTTCGAGGGAAAGACGGTGGTGCTCAAGGAACAAGTCGCGTCGTTTTTCGAGGTGACTCTGCGCACTGTGGAAAACTATTTAGAACAAAACGCAGAGGAACTTTCCCGAAACGGGTATGAGGTGTTGAAAGGTAAACGCCTGAAAGCTTTAAAGTTAGAAATTCAAGAGTTGAATGTTCCCGAAACAGATTTCGGGAACATTTCAAAATCTCCCCAATTAGGAGTGTTTGAATTCCGAGCGTTTTTAAACCTCGCGATGCTAATGCGAGAATCCGAGAGGGCTGCATTTTGGACTGGCGGATGCAATTTTAGCTGCAACAGCCGATAAAGAAAATGCAAAATTAAAGACCCTAAATGTAAGGCATTATCCTATGATTAAGGGCTTAAAGCCAGCTTATAAAAACGGTTATGGCAATTGATGAAACTGCTAAGAATTTAAACCCTCATAGAATTGCTCATAATCTTTGCCCAGGTACGCGCGTTTTACCTCTTCGTCAGCCAGAAGGTCTGCTGCTGTCCCCTGAAGCACCATCCGGCCGGTTTCCAGAACATAGCCTCGGTCTGCGATTTTCAAAGCTGCCGTAGCGTTTTGCTCTACCAACAAAATGGTTAAACCGTTTTCGCGAAGATCAACCAAGGTTTTCAGAATTTTGTCCACCAGCAGTGGCGCAAGTCCCATGGAGGGTTCATCGAGAAGCAATAACTGCGGACGAGCCATCAGTGACCGCCCAATAGCCAGCATTTGTTGCTCTCCCCCTGATAGAGTGCCGGCAGGCTGATGGATTCGTTCTTTGAGCACCGGAAAAAGGGTCATAACCATTTCCAGGTCCTGTGCAATTTGATGATGTTGTTTGCGGCGATACATCGTATAAGCGCCTAATTTTAAATTATCCATCACCGACAAGGGGGGAAAAATCAACCGCCCTTCGGGGACCATGCTGATCCCTTTTCTGACAATTCCCGGCGGGTCTATCCCTTTGATCGGGACATTTTGGAAAAGAACCTCTCCCTTCCATCTGGAAAGCAAACCGCAGATAGCTTGTAATAAGGTGCTTTTTCCTGCACCATTGGCACCAATGAGACTTACCAGTTCACCTTGTGCTACCGAAAGGCTTACTCCCTTGATGGCCATGATCCGTCCATAATAACATTTTAAATTGCGTATTTTTAGCATCTTTGTGTTTTTAATGCTCTGAACGTCCTAAATAAGCTGACATTACGGCCTCGTTGCTCTGAACTTCCCTCGGGGTTCCCTCGGCAATTTTTTCGCCCTGATCCAACACCACAATCCGGTTTGAAATATCCATTATGAGACCCATGTCATGTTCTACCAGCAATAAGGTAATGCCTTGTGCCTGAATTTTTTTTAACAGCGTTCCAAGTTGGCGGGTTTCCACTGTATTGAGTCCGGCTGCAGGTTCATCGAGCAAAAGCAGTCGGGGGCTTGATGATAAAGCTCTCGCTATTTCCAGAAGCCGCTGCCATCCAAAGGACAGTTCTGAACTTCTTCGGTTGGCCAGATGATCAATTCCTACAAACGCCATTATTTTCAGCGCCTTTTTCCGGGATGCTGTTTCTTCTTTCACCATCCATGGCGTTCGGGTCACAGCACTCCAGAATCCACATCGCGTGCGAACATGTTGTCCGACCATGACATTTTCCAGGGCGGTCATGCTGCCAAACAGCTCGACATTTTGAAACGTGCGGGCAATTCCTACCTGAACAAGATCATATACTTTTTTTCCTCCGATCGGTCTGCCGTCAAAAAGAATCTCTCCGGAATCGGGTGTAAAAATACCGGTAATCAGATTGAAAAGGGTGGTTTTCCCGGCACCGTTGGGACCAATGAGGGCTTGCACCATTCCCTCTTTAAGATCAAATGATATATTCCAAAGGGCTTGAACGCCACCAAACGCTTTTGCAATCGAATTTAATGTTAATAACGGTTTATGGCTGGTCTTTTTTCGATCGGGTTCGTTCATATATATCCAGTAATCCTCGAGTTAAACCCTGTGGCAAGAGTACCATCACCAGCATCAGAATCAGTCCGTAGACCACCATTTCGAATTCAGAAAATGCATGAAGCCATTCAGGGAGCATCGTTAACAACGATGCTCCCAAAAGGGACCCCCAAACGCTGGCCATACCACCGATAACCACCATGGTAACGATTTTGATGGAGACAATAAAGCTAAATGTGCCCGGGCTGATAAAACTGACCAGATGTGCATAAAAAAAGCCAGCCAGGGCAGATAACCCCGCGCTGAACACAAAAATTTCCAGTTTCATGTTCCGGGTGTTTATTCCCATTGCCCGCGCAGCATTTTCGCTGTCATGTATGGCGCGCAGGGCTCGACCTATCCTTGAATGAATGAGCCGTTTACTGACAATAAAGCTGATCAGCACCGTCAGCCAGACTAGATAAAAAAAGTTTCGTATCTGAGAAAAAGAAACGGGACCGATTTCCAGAGGCGGAATACCGATAAATCCGGAGGAACCACCGGTCATTGATGACCATTCACGAAAAACAATGTGAACGATCATTCCAAATCCTAATGTTCCCATTCCCAGATAGTATCCGGATAGCTTAAGGGTGGGAAGTCCCACAAGAAAGGCCACCAGCATGGAAAGCAAAATAGCACAGGGAAGTGCCAACCAGGGAGAAAACCCATAGTGGACCGTCAGCACCGCAGTGGTATAAGCTCCTAAACCGTAAAAAGCAGCATGACCAAGCGATATCTGTCCGGCATACCCCATTAGCATATTAAGACCCAGGGCAAGAATTGTGTTAATGCCGATAAATGTCAATAGCTGAACATAGTAATAGTTTTCAACAGATAATCCGATAATAGCAATCGCTATGAAAAATACAGCGTAGCTGAGCCGATCCCGGTTTAGGAATTTTAACATACCAAATAACAACTGATAGAATTTAAAATCGTTTGATATCCTTTGCCATGATAATTCCACCCGGCCGGACATACAAAATTAACAATAAAAGAAAAAAAGCAATAGCATCTTTCATGCTGGAGGAAAAAAAACCGACGCCTAACGATTCAAGAATTCCCAGAATAAAGCCGCCTAAAATAGAGCCCCATAAACTGCCGAGACCCCCCAGCATTGCAGCACAAAATCCTTTCAGCCCCAGCATGGTACCCATATCATAGCTGCACATGGTGATCGGGGCAATAATAATGCCGGCAACAGCTCCCATGCCCGTACTCAAAAAGAAGGCCAGAAGCACCATTCGTTCTGAGGGAATTCCTGTCAGCCAGGCGGCTTTTTTGCTGATTGCGCAGGCTATCATGGCTTTTCCGGTCAGCGTTTTCTTAAAAAAAAGATGGAGCAAGATGACAAAAAACAATGCGATACCCACAATCCAGATGCTCTGAGAAAGGAGTTTGGCTCCGGCCAGATCGATGGGATCATGGTCGGAAAAGGGAGGAACACTGTAAGCATCCTTGCCCCAGGTGAGCATCCCGATACCCCTAAGGAATATGGATGCGCCGACCGTAATAATGACCAGCACAATAGGATTTGGTTTTCGAACTGTCCGTATAGCAAGCCGTTCAAACAGAAAGCCAACCACAGCAACTCCGATAACAACCAACAAAAAAGCAACCGGCAGCGGTATTCCCAGACCTCCCCATAAGCTTACAAGCCCCAGAGCGCCTAACATGACAAATTCACCATGAGCGAAATTGATTAGCTCGGTGGAGCTGTAGAGCATTGAAAATCCAACAGCAATAACCCCATAGATAGCACCGTTGGTAATGCCTGAAAACAGGTACTGTAGTAACTCCTGAAGCAATTTATTCCACCAGCTTCCAGGTTCCGTTTTCAATCTTCACCATCACAAATGCATCCGGCGCAAGACCGTTATGATCCTCGGGTGTAAAATTAAAGGTGCCGCTTATTCCTACCAGTCCTTTAATGTTTTCGATATTGTCCCGGAGTTTTTTCAAATCGCCGTTGGTTCCGGGAAGAGCCCGCTCGAGCATCATCATGGCATCATAGGCATATCCGCCGAAACCGGAGACAGATTGTCCGTATGTTTCCTCAAAATTTTTTTGGTACTCCATGAGGATCTTTTTTTGAGGATCGGTATCCGGCAAAAGGTCAGCGACGAGAATTTTTCCGGTGGGAAGATAAATGCCTTCCGCAGCTTCTCCCGCCAGTTCAATAAATTTTGGTGATGCTACCCCATGGCTTTGGTACAATGGCATATTGATTTCTAACTGCTTTATATTTTTGGCGACGACTGCCGGGCCGGGATTTGTTCCCCAGCACACAATCGCATCGGGTTGAACCTTTCTGATTTTGGTCAACTGAGGCGTCATGTCGGTATCCTTGGCACCAAAACTTTCCTCTTCAACAATCTCTATGCCAAAATCACCGGCGTGTTGTTTCAACTGGTTTTTTCCGCTCTCCCCAAACGCATTGGTTACCGTTATAATACCGATTTTTTTGATACCATTGTCTTTCATGTGCTGATAGACCGAACAGACGGCTAACGCATCATTTTGAGCTGTTTTAAATACCCACTTTTTTACCGGATCAACAATCGTAATACCGGCAGCACAACTAATAAGGGGAATCTGAACTCTTTCAGCAAAGGGGATCACTGCAAGGGTTGTGGGCGTACGGCTGGGCCCGACGATTGCGATGACGTTATCCTTATTGATCAATTTGGTAACATTATTGACCGATCGCTGGGGATCACCCTCTGTGTCATAAATAACCCCTTCCAGCAGATGACCATCGATACCACCGGCATCATTGATCTGATCAATCATCATTTCCATACTTTTTTTCTCCGGATCTCCCAAGAAGGACGCCGGTCCCGTGACGGAAAAAATCCCTCCGATTTTATAAGTTTCCGTTGTAAATGCCGGGCAGGCAAAAATAAATCCCCCGACTGCCAAAAAAGTCATGAGCAGGATCAGTTTTTTTGATAACCTTGACAACATCATGATTTTACCTCCTTTACTGTAATAGGTTCATTTATAAACGCTACATGGTATACAAGGTTTTGCCATCAATCATTTGAATGCCGTTTTTATTCAGGATTTCCACGGCCTTGTCGGTGTTGTCAAACCGGAAAATCATCACCGCATTATTGCCGCTTTGCTGAACAAAAGCATACATGTATTCCACATTAATTCCGGCATTGTAGAGGATATCCAATATATTGTGTAATCCTCCGGGTCGATCCGTCACCTTGACAGCAACGACGTTGGTTTTACCTACCGTAAACCCCCTTTTTTTTAAGATTTCTTTGGTTTTTTCGTTGTTGTCTACAATCAGTCTGAGCACTCCGAAATCGGAAGTATCCGCCAGAGACAATGCCCGGATATTAACACCTGCCTCTGCAAGGATACCGGCCACCTCGGCCAGTCTGCCTGCTTTATTTTCCAGAAATACAGATATCTGTTCCGCTTTCATCTTACCTCCTTTTTAAATTTTTCGATTGTCTATGACCCGTACCGCTTTTCCCTCGCTGCGGGTAATCGCTTTAGGTTCCACCAGTTTGACTTTGGCGGAAACGCCGAGATAATCCTTGATGTTTTTTGAAATCTTTTGCGAGATATCCTGAAGTACTTTCACTTCATCAGAAAATGCTTTTTCTCCAAGTTCCACATTGATCGTCAACGTATCCAGATTACCTTTCCGGTCTACAAACAACTGATAGTGAGGTTCGACTTCATCCATTTCCATCAGGACACTTTCAATTTGGGATGGAAACACATTGACGCCTCTGATGATGAGCATGTCATCGGTACGGCCGCTGATTTTGTTCATGCGGGTAAGCGTGCGGCCACATATACAGGGTTCGGAATTAAGGGAGGTAATATCACGGGTCCGGTAGCGGATTACCGGAAATGCCTCTTTGGTAATGGTGGTAAATACCAACTCGCCGGTTTCACCTTCGGGTAATACCTCACCCGTAGCGGGATTGATTATTTCTGCAATGAAATGATCTTCGAATATATGCAGCCCTTTTTTGGCTTCATGACATTCAATCGCAACACCTGGTCCCATAACTTCGCTGAGCCCGTAAATATCCACTGCAACCATGCCGGTCTTTCTTTCAATTTCTTCGCGCATTCGCTCAGACCATGGTTCGGCTCCAAATATACCAAATTTGAAATTTAAATTCCGGAAGTCAACGCCCATCTCAGTTGCTACTTCCGCTAAATGTAAGGTATACGAGGGCGTTGCTGTTAAAATAGTTGGGCCAAAATCCTTCATAATAACAATCTGACGTTTGGTGTTGCCACCGGAAACCGGAATGACGGATGCCCCCAATTTTTCAGCGCCGTAGTGAACACCCAGCCCGCCGGTAAAAAGACCATATCCGTAAGCGTTATGGATAATATCATCCTGCCAGGCACCCCCGGCAGCCAGCGAGCGAGCCATCATTGATGCCCAGGTGGTGATATCCCGGGCAGTATATCCGACCACAGTTGGTTTGCCGGTCGTTCCCGATGAAGCATGAATTCGTACCACGTTATCCATAGGGACAGCGAACATGCCAAACGGATAGTTGTCCCGAAGATCCTGCTTTGTTGTAAAGGGAAGGCGCTTTAAATCCTCTAAAGATCGGATATCTCCCGGTTTGACCCCGGATTCATCAAATTTTTGGCGGTAAAATGGGACAGTCGCATATACCCGCTGGATGGTTGCCTGAAGCCGCCGCAACTGAATAGCTGACAATGCCTCGCGGGGAAGGGTTTCAAACTCCATGTCGTATATCATCTAAACAACTCCTCCTTTCATCAAATAATCCGAACACCTGTGACTAACCAAAACCCAAAAAGGCTGTAGGTATTAACCCACAGCCTTTTTAAAAAAATACCATGAGTTTTTTCTTTTCGTCTACCCATGGTTACTGTTTATCAAGTCAGTTCTGCGTTTTCTACCAAGCCAGACCACGGATAGACCCGCTAAAATGAAAGCCATCAATAAAAAGAAAAAAGTACCCGATATTAGGATGAGCCATCATTGATAGGTCTCCTTTTCCTTAAAAAAACCAATAAGTTGTTGTAATTTAAAAATAAAGAATTTAATCGCCAGCATTCCTATTACGAAAAAATCTATATATGATGATATATCGTGTGTCAAGGGAAAAAGCCTGTTTCACAAGCCTTCCTTTAAAATCAGGCTTGCGCTTTTCCATAAATGCGTTTATTTTTATAAAAGGAGGACAAATGAAAGGGATTTTTATTCGATGGTTAATATTAACGGTGGCTATCGTGGTTACCTCATATCTGATAGATGGAATCCGGGTCAGCGGATTTTTTTCGGCATTTTTTGCAGCGGCAATGCTGGGCATTCTCAATGCGTTTTTTCGGCCGATACTCATTGTGCTCACGCTACCCATCAATATTTTAACTCTCGGGTTTTTCACTTTTGTCATCAATGCAATCTTGCTGCTGATGGCATCGGGGGTGATACCTGGCTTTGGGGTCAGCGGATTCTGGAGCGCTCTTTTGGGAGCATTACTGATTAGTCTGGTCAGTTGGATACTCAATACGTTTATTGGCGAACAGGGATCTGTTGTTTATATGGATATTAAAAGAAACCGGCAAAATCCATGGGATTAGCAGTTTTCACAGGAAATAATGTTAAGATTTTTTGATCCCCCGGGCAAAAACGTCGAAAGCAAGTGAAAGGGTGGATTTTAAAAAATCCTTTTTTGGATTTATAATTCTTTTACTTTCTTCCCAAAGAACGAGGCCGGAGAACATTGACCATAGACTATCCGCAAGCGCTAAGGGATGGGCATCGATAAATATTCCCTGATCAATACCCTCTTGGAAAATTTTGGCCATTTCGCCGATAGATTTGCGGGACATATCCTTCATTTCATCCAGAATTTTTGGGGATAGATTCATCAGGGTTTCACTGGATTGCAGATGAAACATGTTAATGATAATTAGCGGATCGAAATCATAAACATCATACAATGCATCTTTTAATGCCCGGATTTTTTCTTCCGGTCCCATTTCCGGTTCCTTGCTGACATGCTCTAAACGAATCAAAAGATACTGAAGTATTCTGAAAGACAAAGAAGCAAACAATTCCTCTTTATTTTTAAAATAGAGATAGAGGGTTCCGGTGCTCAGTTCAGACTCCTTGGAGATGTCTTCCATAGTGGTCTTGGCAAAGCCTTTATCAGAAAAAACCCTTTTAGCTGCCACCATAATTTGTTGCCGTCTTCTTTCTTTTTCTCTTTCTTTTCTTTCTTCAATACCCATTTCCCACAACTCTCCAATTCATCATCACATTTTCTCATAAAAGACGAAATTGTTAATTTTTTTAATGTTAAATTTTGTTGTATTTTATATGTACAAAAGCATCTTAAACTCATTAATATAATGAATAAGATTTTTAGGGTCAAGAACAAAAGGTTAAATGCAACAATTCTAATTCGGATCTGGATGGTTGAGTCGAAATTAGAATTGCTGGCGATTGACGGAAAGTCTTGGGCAAGATATTTAGTGCCCGAACGTAAACTGTCTTTTTCGTTCAGGCACTATTTAAAAACGATTGTAACGATATTGTTTACACAACAACTTGAGAGGATACGAGACAATGAAACTCGGAATCATCGGTCTGCCGGGAAGCGGCAAAACAACAGTATTTGAAGCATTAACACAAAAGTTTGAGGATACCGGAAAGAAGGATGAAAACCGAATTGGTGCTATCTACGTTCCGGATGAACGGGTGGATTCCTTAAGTAAAATGTACACACCTAAAAAAACGACCTATGCACAAGTGGAATACTTTCTTCCCGGAAAAGGGGAACAAACGATCCTGAACCGTGTCCGTGACTGTGATGCTTTCATTCATGTGCTCCGGAATTTTCGTGTTTACGGGATGGACCCCCCGACTGCATTACAGGATTTTAGGAATATGGAGCAAGAGATGGTACTTTCTGATCTTGTGACTGTGGAAAAACGGCTTGAAAGGCTTCAGCTGGATGAAAAAAGGGGGAAAAAACCGGATCAGGAGGAACTGGTTCTGTTGGAAAAGT
This sequence comes from Desulfobacterales bacterium, assembly GCA_018399715.1. GTDB lineage: Bacteria > Desulfobacterota > Desulfobacteria > Desulfobacterales > SKZT01 > M55B149. The sequence goes on from JAGYNR010000005.1 coordinate 15,326, forward strand.
GTAATGAACACCTGAATCAGGGAGTGGCATTACGAAAGTTTCCGGAACTAACCGAAGCCAAGATGCTTAAGGGGTTTGCTTTTCTTTCCGCTAAACCTGTCCTGGTGCTTTTCAACAACGAGGATGAGGATGAGGCGTTGCCGCAAATAAAGAACCTTACAGATCAGGAACATTGCATGGTCATCCGGGCCAAGTTGGAGCAGGAGCTGGCACAGATGTCTGATGAAGAATCGGAGGACTTTCTTTCAGAGTTCAATATTACAGCTCCGGCGACGGATCGGGTCATCAGCCGGTCTTACGAATTGATGGGACTGATTTCATTTTTTACCGTGGGTGATGATGAGGTAAAGGCGTGGACCATTAAAAAAGGTATAGAAGCACTGGATGCTGCCGGGACAATACACACCGATATGAAAAAAGGATTTATCCGGGCGGAAGTAATCCATTTTGATGATCTCATGGCAGCCGGGTCCCTGGCTGAAGCCAGAAAGCATGGCACTGTGCGCCTGGAGGGAAAAACATACCGTGTAAAAGATGGTGATATTATCACATTTCGGTTTAATGTTTGAATTAAGAGCCGGTTGATCGGGTTAGCGTAAGTGATATCTTTTCTTGACAGGGATTGGTTTTTGGCTTAAGAAACTAAATTTCATTTAGACCCATGAGAAGTTAGTAAATCCACCAATAAACATAGACATGCATATACAATGAAAAAGTCCAGAATTAACCAAATTCGAAATATTGGAATTGTTGCTCATATTGATGCCGGAAAAACAACGGTTACCGAACGGATACTCTATTATACCGGCAGGTCTCATAAAATGGGAGAGGTTCACGATGGTGAAGCAGTGATGGACTGGATGCCGGATGAGCAGGAACGGGGTATAACAATAACTTCCGCTGTAACCACCTGTCAATGGAAGGATTTTGATATTCAAATAATCGATACTCCCGGTCATGTGGATTTTACCATTGAAGTAGAACGAAGCCTACGGGTTTTGGACGGTGCTGTAGGGGTTTTTTGTGCCGTAGGCGGTGTTGAGCCGCAGTCCGAAACTGTCTGGCGGCAGGCTGACAAATACAGGGTGCCGAAAATTGCTTTTATCAATAAACTGGATCGGATCGGGGCGGATTTTTTGGGAACTGTCGATATGATCCGTGAACGTCTGAAGGCCAACCCCTTGGTGTTGGAACTCCCGGTCGGTTCAGAAGATGATTTCACGGGAGTCATTGATTTATTGCGCATGCAGCAGGTTATCTGGGATGATGATACCTTGGGAGCCAATTTCACTTATGAGGAAATCTCCCCGGAGTTCAGGGAGCTGGCAGAAAAGTATCGTGAAAAACTTTTGGAAACAGTTGCCGAAGTCGATGATGATATCATGGAGGTTTATCTTTCCGAGAAACCGGTTGAAACAGATGCTTTGATAAAGGCTGTCAGGAAAGCAACGATCGGTTTGAAACTGGTTCCTGTGCTGTGCGGTAGCGCCTTAAAAAATAAAGGAATCCAACCGCTTCTTGACGCAATTGTCAGTTTTCTTCCCAGTCCCCCTGATGTTCCGGCAATTCAAGGTCATCAACCGGATACCGGAGAGGTAATCGAATGTTTTCCAAAAGAAAAAGGTCCTCTGGTTGCCTTGATTTTCAAAGTTTCCATGGTTGAAGGTCGGAAACTGTCCTATGTCCGTGTTTATAGCGGCAAACTAAAATCCGGCGGTGAGGTTTACAACCCTTTTCGTAAAAAGAAGGAAAAGCTTTCCCGAATACTTAAAATGCATGCCAATAAGCGGGAACGCTGTGATGAGGTCGGACCGGGAGCCATTGTGGGAATCATCGGTTTAAAGGAATCTTCTACAGGTGAAACACTTTGCACCAGCGAAAATCCGGTGTTACTTGAGAGGATAGAATTTTATGAACCCGTTATTTCGGTGGCAATAGAACCCAAAACACATGCGGATCAGGAAAAAATGGATCAGGTTTTAGAAAAACTTGCCGCCGAAGATCCCACCTTACAGGTTCGCAAAGATGAAGATACCGGTCAAACACTCTTATCCGGCATGGGGGAACTACACCTGGAGGTGATTATCAGTCGGATGCTCAGGGAGTTTAAGACCCATGTTAATGTCGGCAAGCCCCAGGTCGTCTACAGAGAAACGATCGAGAAACAAGGCCAGGGCAGTGGTGTATTTGACAGAGAGGTGGCCGGGCAGCATCATTATGCTGAGGTTCGATTGGTCTTAAAACCTTTGGAGCGTGGTGCCGGCAACTATTTTTCATCCCGTGTTAGCGATGAAGTAATACCGGAAAATTTTGTGCCGGCTATCGAAAAAAGCGTGATGGAATCCCTTGAAAGCGGCACCTTGCTAGGATATCCCGTTGTAGATGTGAAGGCGGTGCTATCCGGCGGAGCCTTTAAAGAAGCTGCCAGTTCGGAATTGGCGTTTTCTGTTGCGGCGTCGATGGCTTGTAAATCCGCCCTGGAAGATGGCAATCCTTTCCTTTTGGACCCCATTATGAAAGTAGAAGTTTTGGTACCGGAGGCTTTTATTGGCGACGTTATCGGAGATTTAAATGCCCGTAATGGAAAAATCGAATCCATATCTGCCAGGCACGGAATCCAGATCATTAAAACAACTGTTCCGCTGGCTGCTATGTTTGGCTATTCAACCTCGCTGAGATCCGCAACACAGGGAAGAGGAACCTTTTCAATGTATTTTTCTCATTTTGACAAAGTTTAATCGGGATTCATCAGTCATTTTGGCTTCTCTTCGTTCATCTGAATATTCTTTTCTTAAAATTTTAAGCTTTTTCTCTATTTCCTGACGTCTTGACGGGTCCGAAGTGCCTTGAAGTGCCTTTTCAAGATGAAAAATGGCGTTACGGTACTCCTTCTTTTTTTCAGAATAAATGCCCAGGAAATAATGAGCGTTTTTGAAGTTTCCCATTTTGCCGTACGTTTCTCCCAGAAAATAGTAAGTCTCTACATAATTCTTGTGATTGTCGATAATTTCTTCGAAACTCTCTGTAGCTTCTTCCAGCTTTCCTAATTCCATCTGGGTGCGGCCTAGTAAAAACAGACTTTCCGGATCTCCGTCAGAGAGATTGATCGACCCTTTCAAAGCCGTCAGAGCTTCAGAGAGTTTTCCGTCCTGAAAATATAGATGTCCCAGTTCTTTGAGCAAATAGGCATCAAATGGATTTTTGTTCAATACAATCTTAAGATGTTCGGCTGCTTTTGAACGATGACCGGATCGTTTCAGTGCCATGCCGTATCCATAGTGTGTCATGGGATCATCCGGTTCTTCTGCCAGAGCATCTTTAAAAAACTGCAATGCCTCTGCCGGGTCGCCGTAGAGTGCAATCAGTCGCATACGGGCTATTTTAAACGCCTCCGGATCACTGGTGGATGCCGGTGGCTCATGACGTTGAAGCCAACTGTCAATATTGGCCATCCGTTCTTCAGCAGCCGGATGCGTGGTTAGATAAGACGGAATTTGTTCCGGTCCGAACCATCGTTTCTCCCGGATTTTTTTAAGCATGGTTAAAAGCCCTTCCGCATTGTAACCAGCGCTTTCCATATTGATCAGTCCAATCTGATCGGCCTGATGTTCATCCTCACGGCTGAAAGCCAGTTGCATGGATTGCAGAGCGGCTGTTGATCCAATTGTCAGTGCATTGGCGGCTGTCGAAGCACCCCTGATCCCAAAGAAAACACCAGCGATAATTCCCGCCAGAGACGCAATGCTCATTTTGCCTGCTCGGTCGATATTGTCGGAAATGTGACGACATTGTACATGAGCAACTTCGTGAGCAAGAATTCCAGCCAATTCATCTTCATTCTGCATCGCCTCCATCAGTCCGCGGTAAATAAAAATATTTCCCGCTGGTGTTGCAAATGCATTATAAACATCTGTATCTATGACATAAAAATGATATTGAAAGGGTTGAGGCGGCAATGTGGATAGAATTTTTTCTCCAACATGGTTGACATATTTTATAATATATGGATCTTTTATCAGGTTAAACCGTTTTTTGATTTCCTTCATGAACTCCTGTGCAAGTTTTTCTTCTTCAGCAATCGTAATGGCTGGAGATGTTATGGGAAATAACAACGTTAGGGTTATAGACAAAATGGTAAACAGCGCCACTGATTTTTTAAAACACATGAAGGTCCTCATTTAATTTTTTGAATTCCGATATTCGGGCAGGTAATATTTTGCCCTTGTGATAATAGCTATTTATTATCTGTAAGCATTTTAAAAAGATACGTCAAATGAAATTTGATGATATCCATTCTATAGTCTTTTCAAAATATATCTTTTATGATAGGTACTGTTGAATATGACACAAATTATCTGCATAGCCAACCAGAAAGGTGGAGTTGGCAAGACAACGACAGCAATCAATCTTTCAGCGGCGTTGGCGGCGTCGAAAAAGAGGACGCTTCTTATTGATTGTGATCCTCAGGCCAACGCAACCACCGGAGTCGGGATCGATAAGGCCGCCCTAAGAAAAAATCTCTATCATGGGATCATCGGAAGCGCCTCCGCATCTAGCCTGATAGTAGACAGTGAAATCGAAACCTTAAAAGTAATTCCTGCGCAGGTGGAGTTAATCGGATTTGAGGTGGAGATGATGGAGGCAACTGGGCGGGAATTGATTTTGAAACGATTGATCAGCGATTTACAGAAGGATTTTGATTATATTATTCTCGATTGTCCCCCCTCACTTAGTCTTCTGACGGTAAACGCCATGACAGCCGCTACTTCACTTTTGATACCGCTTCAGTGTGAATTTTATGCGTTAGAAGGTCTAGGGCAGCTTCTGCAAACCGTAAGGCGGATTAAACAAAGCCTGAACCCCTCCCTGACAATTTCCGGAATCTTGCTGACGATGTTTGATAAAAGAACCAATTTGTCACATCAAGTTGCCCAGGATGCGGAAAAATATTTTAATAAACTGGTGTTTAAAACCCGAATTCCCAGAAATGTTAAGCTAGGGGAGGCGCCTAGTTTCGGTAAACCCATACTTTTCTATGATATGGCATCTACAGGGGCACAAAGCTATATCAGTTTAGCACGAGAAATTTTGGAATTGTCGGAGCCAAAAAACTAAATCATTTTTGCAGGGTTAAATTCACGAATATCCCGATAAAATAACATAACTTCGAATTTTCAGGTATTTATCTGATATTTGTTTTTTTTGGCGAATGCTGTTTTTTAGATAAGGCTTAAAATGGAAAAAGAGAAAGAAAATAAGGAGACCGGATCACGTAAATTTAAAAAGATGGCTCTGGGGCGGGGTCTCGATTCCCTGATTCCGGGTATAGAGTCCATAGACAACCGTCCCAGTGAATATTTTATGTGTGACGTTGAGCTGATCCGGTCTAACCGCTATCAACCCCGGCTTCAGTTTTCGGAGGAAAAGCTACAGAGACTTACTGATTCGGTAAAACAGCAAGGAATTCTTCAGCCGCTTGTTGTCAGAAAAAATTCGGAGGGTTATGAACTGGTAGCCGGGGAGCGACGCCTTAAAGCTGCCAGACGTTCGGGGTTGAAACAGGTACCTGTTATTATCAGAGACATTTCTGATTCACAGCTTTTGGAAATATCTATCATAGAAAACATCCAGCGTGAAAATTTAAATCCCATGGAGGAGGCTGATGCCTATCGCCGGTTAATGGATATGTTTCATTTAACCCAGGATCAGGTGGCGCAGCGTGTAGGAAAAAGCCGGTCGGCTGTGGCCAATTTTATTCGTCTTTTGAATTTGCCCGATGAGATTAAAGACAGCATTATGGATAATGTTATCTCAATGGGTCATGCCAGAGCGCTGCTCGGTCTGGCATCTGCTTCACAACAACGGGCGGTCTGGCGACAGATAATATCAAAGAGCCTTTCGGTAAGACAGACCGAAGAAATTATCAAAAAACAACGAAAAGAAAATGAGAAGAGCGCACCAAAGCCACAAGAGCCAAGTTCAGATGATGTCTATTTTTCAAGATTAGCAGAGGATCTTTCCCGGAGCTATGGTACACGGGTACAGATAAATCGGCGTGGCAAAAAGGGCAGAGTGGTTATTGAATTTTACAATGACAACGATCTGGATCGATTGTTAAGCCTTCTGAAGGCCGGCACCTAAATGTCTTTGTATATTGTCATAGATGGTTATAACCTGATTCGTCAATCAGTCATGTTAAGCCGGTTGGATGATCAGGCTTTAGAGTTAGGTCGGGAAGCGCTTATTGATTTTCTGGCAGCATATAAACGGGTTAAAGGACATCAAATTTCTGTTGTATTCGATGGTATAAATGCACCAATTTTTTCTCAACAGCGGGAACGGTTGAAAGGTATCGATATTCGGTTTTCCAGAAGCGGAGAACAGGCCGATGCTGTTATCAAGCGTATGGCGGATCGGCTGAAGGAAAAAGCGCTGGTGGTGACCTCGGATAAAGAAGTTGCTGATTTTGCGGTTGAAAAAGGTGCAACCGCGGTCAGTTCTCTGGAATTTGAAGAAAAAATGCAAATGGCTGTTTTGATGGAAATGAAAGGCACAGATGAAAGCGGGGAAAATTCCGGGTGGGAACCTACAACCCAAAAAAAGGGTCCCAGAAAAAGATTGCCGAGAAAAGCACGTCGTAAGAAAAAGAAATTACATAAACTTTAAGGAGTGCGGTACAATTGTTTCTTGCTGCGATTCTAACCGATTATTAATTTAAGTATAAAGGAACATGTCTATGTGTGAAGCAAACGCTTATTTAATTCAAAAAGATGAACCTATGCTGATTATGGAGGCGGTTGATACTATCGAGCCGGTTGAAGAGGGTATGGTTCTGGTTAGTATTTTTGGAGAAGAAAAGTTTATTAAAGCCCATATTCATTCGGTATCTTTGGTAGAAAATAAAGTTTTTATGAAAGAATAAGATGGCAATTGACCATTTAAACCCTTTTGTTTATGAAAATCATAATAGCCAGTAGAGCCGGCTTTTGTATGGGGGTTCGAAGAGCTGTGGATATGGTTCTGGATGCCTCCAAAAAATATAAAGGACCCATTTATACCTTTGGTTCACTGATACACAACCCGCAAGTGTTGAACGTTTTGTCTGAAAAAGGTATACGGGTGATCAACGAAGTTCCTCGAAAAGGAAAGGGAACTGTTATTATCAGAGCACACGGTGTGCCGCCGGAAACAACCGCTGATTTGAAGTCAGCCGGATTCGAAGTTTTAGATGCAACCTGCCCGAGAGTTGTCAGGGTGCAGACGATTATAAAAAAGTATACGAATAAAGGATATGTTGCAATTATTGTCGGCGACAGGGATCATCCGGAAGTTGTCGGCCTTCTGGGATTTGCCGGGAGCAAGGGAGTTGTTATCGGTGATTTAGCTGAGTTCAGCGCTTTACCTGAATTTCAGGATGCCATTATTATAGCGCAAACCACTCAAAACACAATTCATTATAAGGCTATAAAAGAATACGTCCGGGATCGGTTTCCTCACTATAAGATATTTGATACCATTTGCGATTCTACGGGAAAAAGGCAGAAAGAAGTAAGCCGGCTGGCTGCTGAGGTAGATGCAATGGTGGTGATCGGGGGTTACAGCAGCGGCAATACAAAGCGGCTTTTTGAAATTGCCTGCAAATCCGGAAAACCCGCATTTCATGTTGAAACCGAATCCGATTTAAATGTCAATGCATTAGTTGATGCAAGAAGTATTGGAATTACAGCCGGTGCATCCACTCCCAACTGGGTGATCCGTCGTATATATCGATTTCTTGAAACCATGCCGATTCCGGGTAAACATTGTTGGCGCCGGATATTGTTTGATGTTTGTCGAAACCTCCTGTATTCCAACACTTATCTTGCTATAGGCGCCGGATTGATGTGTTATGCCTGCTCCATGCTTCAGGGGATTGAAACGTTTTTTCCCCATGGACTGATACCGGTATTCTATGTGTTTTCCATGCATATTTTCAATAATCTGACAGGACGTCGGGCGGATCGTTACAATGATCCGGAAAAATCTGTGTTTTATGATAACCATAAATTTATATTAAAAACCCTTGCGGCCCTTTCAGGACTGGCGGGTATTGTCGTATCTTTTATGACAGGTTGGCTTGTTTTGTTCCTGTTTCTATTCATGAGCACTTCCGGCATTTTATACAATATAAGACTAATTCCGAAAATTTTTACGGGAGGAAAAAGGGGAAGGATAAAAGATATTCCGGCCTCTAAAACCCTGTTGATTGCTATCGCCTGGGGGATTACGAGTGCCCTGCTTCCAGCCTTTTCGCAGAATGCGTTTTCGGTTTCGGTATCGGGTTTTGTGTTTTTATGGGCGACAGGCCTGATTTTTATTCAGACAGCGTTTTTTGATTTGTTAGACATACATGGGGATCGGATGGTGGGACGGGAAACACTTCCGATTGTGATGGGTGAAAATCGTACCCAAAACCTTTTGAATATGATGACATTGTTGCTAATGGCCATGATGATTACCGGAAGCGTGACGGGCCTCGTTTCTGCTTTGGGTTTTGTTCTTTCCATATGTCCTGTATATTTGCTGATTCTTCTGGTACTTCACCAAAAGGGTCGCTTGCCGGCCAGCATTCGGTTGGAATTTTTGGTTAAAAGTCATCTGATTTTGATAGGGGGAGTTACATGGGTCTACTCTTTTTTTTAAGTAGTGCCTGAACGAAAACCGTCTTTTTCGCCAATATCTGCGTCAGACTCAAATTTTAATCCTCCAAATACTCAATGTATGTCTGTTGTTAAAATTTTCGTCTTCCTTGATCTTAACGAAAAATTCTGGTTTTCAATCAGGCACTAAGTATAAAATAGATCAATCCTGTGATGGCTGATTTAACTTGACTTTCTTGATATTTAATTTATTGTAACTAAGTTTATTATACTGCCTTATTTTTAAACAAAAAGAGGTGTTTTTGAACCAAGAGACCACCAAACGATACAATCCTGTTGCTGCACTTGGAAGATCGGTCATCTTTCCGATTCAGAATATGGGGAGCATCGCGATTTTCTTTTTTAAGGGATTTTTAAATATCTTTACCATTCCTTTTCGCCCCGAGAAAATTATTCAGCAGGTGTATTTTATTGGAATGAAATCGATTTTTGTTATATGTCTGACCGGCGCTTTTACCGGGATGGTTTTGGGCCTTCAGGGATATTACACGCTTTCAAAATTCGGTTCGGAAGGAATGTTGGGAGCAGCGGTGGCTTTGTCCTTGATTCGGGAGCTTGGACCTGTGCTGTCGGCAATCATGGTCATCGGAAGGGCTGGTTCGGCCATGGCTGCCGAAATCGGGATTATGAGAATTTCTGAACAGATTGATGCGCTGGACACCATGGATATTAACCCGATACGTTTTTTGGTAAGCCCCCGGCTGGCGGCATCTTTGATATGTTTTCCGCTTTTGACGGCGATTTTTGATTCCATTGGAATTTTGGGTGGTTATTTGACAGGCTCCGGTCTTTTAGGCATTAATTCGGGAGTTTATTTTGCCAGGGTCGAATCCAGTGTGGCTATGGAAGATCTAACCGGGGGATTTATCAAATCCTTGGTTTTTGCGGTTATCGTTGCGACTATCTGTTGTTTCCAGGGGTACTATACCCATATGAGATCCGAAGGATTCGGAGCCAAGGGGGTCAGCATGTCTACCACATCAGCGGTGGTTATTTCCAGTGTGTTGGTTCTGATTTCTGACTATATCCTGACAAGTTTTTTACTGTAAAGAAAATGGCCGAGCTGTTGATACAATTACAAAATGTCTATAAACGCTTCGGTACCCAGCAAGTGCTCAAAGGTATCTATTTGGATATCTACAAGGGCGAGATTACGACGATTATCGGCGGAAGCGGCGTCGGCAAAAGTGTGCTTTTAAAGCATATTATTGGCTTGGTAGAACCGGATGCCGGAAAAATTCTGTTGAACGGAAAACCGATTCGCTCCATGAATAAAAAGGAGCGAGGACGGCTTAAAAGCAAGTTCAGTTATATGTTCCAGGGAACGGCTCTGTTCGATTCCATGACGGTTTTTGAAAACATCGCGCTTCCTCTGAAAGAAAAAAGCAAAAAATCTTCGGATGAGATAAATTCCAGGGTTAAAGAAAGGATGCAGCAACTGGAATTAGTTGGCAGCGAAGAAAAATACCCATCCCAGTTGTCCGGTGGAATGAAAAAGCGGGTTGCTCTGGCCAGGGCTCTTGTGATAAATCCGGAAATCGTGCTTTTTGATGAGCCGACAACCGGACTGGATCCGGTAAAAAAAAATGCTGTTCATAATATGATTTTGGATTATCAGCGTAAATTTGGTTTTACAGCAGTAGTGGTCAGCCATGAAATTCCTGATATTTTCTATATTTCCCAACGCATTGCCATGCTGCATGACGGAAAAATAATGGTGGAGGGAAAGCCTGGAGAAATACAGCAATCTTCCGATCCGGTGCTTCAGAGTTTTATCCACGGACTTCAAAACCACCGGGAAAATGTCACTGATATGGCATCGTTGCCGCAGGTGGAAACCCGCTTCAAAGAGGCCATGATTCACCTTCAGCGTCATAAAATCGCCTTTTCCCTGATCGTACTGACATTAAACAACTTAGATGAACTCAATGAAAAATTGGGATACGTGACCGGACAAGTGGTCTTGAAAAAGTTTATGGCAAAGATTCGGGAAAGGATTTCAATTGTCGATACCTGTTCTTTGTATAGTCTGAATAAAATTATGCTGGTGCTTTCGGGAACTGACAAAATACAGGCGAAGGAGTTTTGTATGCGTTTATCGAAGGAAATCAAGGGAAATGAACTCATCGATGTTCAGTCCTATACGGGATTTTGCTTTTCGATCAGCGCTGGATTCGCTGAAGCAAAGGAAGGCAGCCCCTTTGGAGCGGTTCTGGTCAAGGCGGAGTCAAGCAGGAATATATTCCTTGAATTTCGTGTATGTTAAACCAATGGAGGAGTCATGAAAAAAACGACTCTGGAAACAGCAGTCGGAATCTTTGTGCTGATCGGTCTTGTCTGTGTCGGTTATTTGACTATCAAACTGGGCAAAATGGAACTTTTGGGCGAAAACTATTATTTGCTAAATGCCCGGTTTTACTCGGTAGCAGGCCTGAAAAAAGGTTCTCAAGTGGAGCTGGCCGGAGTTCAGATCGGACAAGTAAAGTCGATTGAGCTGGATACAAAACGATATGTGGCCAACGTCAAGCTAAAAATCGAAAATGATGTAAAACTTACCGAGGACTCTATTGCATCCATTAAAACATCAGGGCTTATCGGTGACCGGTATATTCAAATTTCACCCGGAGGTTCCGATATTTACCTGGAGCCCGGCGAAACGATCATTGAAACGGAATCCCCGGTCGATATTGAAGAGCTGATTAGCAAATATGTTTTCGGAGGCGTCGAACAATGATGATTCGTAACGGACAGGAGGAAATATGTTAAAACGAATTTCAATCGTTTTTTTAATAACCCTATTGGTAGGTGGCATATCTGATTCGGTTCTGGCTGAAAAACCTGTGGAGGCCATCAGGACATCTGTTGATAAGATCGTTGAAATATTAAATGACCCGCAATATGATGAGGATTCCCGTAAGGCAGAACAAAAAGAAAAAATGAAACGGGAGATTCAAAAAATATTTGATTTCAAAACCATGGCGCGTGGTACGCTCCGTCATTATCAATGGGAGAGCTTTTCAGAACTGCAAAAAGAGGAGTTTATCGGTTTATTTACACAGTTGCTGGGTGATACTTATCTGGAAAGAATCCAGGGGGAATACAATGATGAAAAAGTTGAGTATCTGGAACAGCAAATGCTGACCGATACCAGGGCGGTGGTTAAAACAAATATTGTAAGAGCATCAGAAAGGATACCTGTTGATTACCGGTTGATAAATGAGGACGGCTGCTGGAAAGTATATAATGTATATGTCGAGCGAACGAGCCTGGTTTCCAATTATCGGGATCAATTCGGTAGAGTTTTGATGTCCGGCTCGCCGGCGGATTTAATTGAACGATTGAGAGAAAAAGTAAAGAAAAGTTAAAAAGGTGAATAAATGATTCTCCTGGTTCGTCTGGCCGCAATTTGGTTCTTTTTGATGTTAATTGTGCCGGTCTATGCATCTGAGCCGTTACCCGGGAATCGGCAAAACGATACACAGATTGGTTTAAGAATGAGCGTTGTGGCATCGTCCGGAAATTGCTCCGAAACCGTTTTGATAACCCAACGAAATGATTCTTATCCTGACGATTTTTATGAGGATGATCTTTACGAAGATGAACTTTATGAAGATGAGCGCCAATATCAAATTGCGGATCCGATCTATCCGTTCAACAAGGCGATGTTTCATGTAAACGACAAGCTTTATTTTTGGATTTTAAAGCCTGCGGCTCAAGGATGGCGTGCTGTTGTTCCTGAAATGGCACGAACCGGAATCAAGAATTTTTTTTATAATCTGACAACACCGGTCAGGTTGATCAATGCAGTGTTTCAAGCTAAATTAAATAAAGCCGAAGCTGAATTTGCAAGGTTTCTGGTAAATACATCCATTGGGATTCTGGGGTTTGGAAATCCTGCTCAAAATTATGATGAGCTGAAAGTCGATCCTGAAGATTGTGGTCAAACGTTAGGTGTTTACGGAGTGGGACATGGATTTTATATTGTCTGGCCGGTTTTCGGTCCCTCCTCCTTTCGGGATACATTCGGAGTGGTTGGCGATTATTTCATGGATCCCGTTAGTTATGTGAATCCCTGGGAGGCTTCAATAGCTGCTAGTGTGACTGACAAGGTCAATGCTACCTCTTTTCGGATCGGAGATTATGAATCTTTTAAAGAAGCTGCTCTGTTGCCCTATGAGGCAATGCGAAATGCTTATGTCCAAAATCGTGACAGGAAGCTTGTCCAATAATTTCATCGGTTGAAAGTTTTGACTGATGTACCTTGATCAATTAATTTTCAACGCAATCATTGTAACTGTAAATGATAGATTTGATATTTTTGATGACGGCGCACTGGGTATTAAAGACGGCAGAATTGCTTACGTTGGGGAAAAACCTTCAAATATAAGTTTTTTCAATGCTACAGAAATAATTGATGCCAGAGGCGGTGTTGTTTTACCAGGGCTTATCAATACCCATACGCATCTTCCCATGACCCTTTTCCGGGGGCTTGCTGATGATCTTCCGTTGGATCAGTGGCTTAATGAGTATATTTTTCCATCAGAAGCCAACCATATATCTTCGGAAACTGCGTATTGGGGGGCCCTGCTGGCATGCGCTGAAATGATGCTTTCCGGAACTACGACTTGCTGCGATGGTTACTTTTATGAATCGCAGGTGGCTGCAGCGGTTTTTCAATCCGGTATGCGCGGCGTATTAGGCCATGGCATTGTTGATTTTCCGGCACCAGGAGTGCCGGATCCCTTAAAAAATGTACAAACTGCTGATCAATATATTAAAAAATGGGATGGCAAAACCGAGTTCATTAAGCCCTCTATTTTTTGTCATTCCCCCTATACCTGTTCAAAAGATACCCTGAAAAATGCAAAGGCGGTAGCCCAACAAACAGGTGTTCTGTTTCAAATCCATGCGTCTGAAACCCGTCAGGAGGTAGAAACCTGCATTAAAAGACATGGGTTTAGTCCCATTGGTTATCTGAATTATATCGGTGTCTTAGATAATCAGACGCTTTTGGCTCATTGTGTATGGATAGACGATGCTGATTTGGACATTATTGCAAAAACCGGAGCTTTTGTATCCCATGTCCCGGAAAGTAATATGAAACTTGGATCGGGTACCGCACCGGTAAACCAGATGATTTCAGCGAATATCCCTGTGGGACTGGGAACTGATGGTTGTGCCAGCAATAACACGCTGGATATGTTCAGAACAATGAATGTCACCGCCAAGCTTCACAAAGTCTGTAACCTCGATCCCACAGTCATGAATGCTAAAACGATTCTTAAAATGGCTACCATCAATGGTGCAGCAGCCATTGGTCTTAAAAGTGAAATCGGTTCTCTTGAAATAGGAAAAGCTGCCGATATCCTTATCATAGATAAACGAAAACCCCATCTGGTTCCAATGTACTCCCCGGTCTCTCATCTGGTATACGCAGTTTCCGGGGCAGACGTACGCCATGTCTTTATTGGTGGACAGCAGGTCGTAAAAGACAGAAATCTGCTGACCCTTGATTTGGATGAAATCATAGAAAAAATTATTGCCTTTGCAGGAGTTATTTCTCATGACACTAACTGAAAAAATCCGGGTGGCCCGGGGAAAAAGTCCTTCCGATCTCTTATTGACCAACGCTCGTATTGTAAATGTATTCACCGGTGAAATCGAGGACGGCAATATTGCTGTGAGCGATGGAATGATTGTCGGGACAAAGCCCTGTCCTGCGGTTGAGACAATCGATTTAAAGGGGCGCTATGTATCTCCGGGATTGATCGATGCGCATGTCCACATTGAAAGTTCCATGGCAGATATAACCGGATTTGCACGGGCAGTTGTTCCCCATGGAACCACTACTGTTGTTGCGGATCCTCACGAGATTGCAAATGTACTCGGTATCAAGGGGATCGAGTATATGCTTCAAACATCCAAAAACCAGCCCATGACCATTTATTTGGGTCTTCCGTCATGTGTTCCGGCAACAGATCTGGAAACTTCGGGAGCCAGGCTGTCGGCAGAAGATCTGGCGCCGTTTATGAACCTGAAAAATGTTGCGGTACTGGGCGAAATGATGAATTTTCCGGGAGTGATCCACGGTGATCCGGTGGTGTTGTCTAAAATGGAAATGGCCCGAAAGGCCGGAAAACGAATTGACGGCCATTCTCCCGGTCTTACCGGCCATGATCTCAATGCCTATCTGGTTGCCGGGGCTGCAAGTGATCATGAATGTACCACCGAAAAAGAGGCATGGGAGAAACTGTCTGCCGGAATGTTTATCATGATTCGTGAGGGAACCGGCGCCAGAAACCTTCATGATCTTCTCCCCGTGTTAAATCTCCGGACTGCCTCCCGTATTATGTGGTGCACTGATGATCGTCATCCACGTGAACTTGTCCATGAAGGCTCTATTGATAGTATGGTCAGAGAGGCTGTTCGCTGCGGTGTCGATCCGGTAACCGCTATCCGAACCGGAACCCTTTCTCCGGCTGATTATTTTGGATTTCATCATTTGGGGGCCATTGCACCGGGCAGGTTGGCCAATTTGGTGGTTTTTTCGGATCTGCAACATTTTTGTGCGGAAATGGTATATCATCAAGGAAAATTGGTGGCAAAAGATGGTGAAATGCTGCCGGAAATACCAAAACCAGCCGCAATTGCAGTGGAAAATTCCATGAATGTCGATATTTTTGCCCTTGATTTCAAAATCCCGTGTAAGGGAAAAAGGGCGCGGGTAATAGAAATTGTTCCCGGTCAAATTGTGACCCGGCAGGTTGTTAAAGAAATCTCCTGTAAAGATGGATCGGTTTTGGCTGATACTGATGAAGATATTTTAAAAATGGCTGTGGTGGAACGTCATACGGGTTCCGGAAATATAGGAAAAGGGTTGGTAAGTGGATTTGGCTTGAAAACGGGTGCATTGGCATCGAGTGTTGCTCACGACTCTCACAATATTATCGTGGTCGGTACACAGGATAGCGATATGAAATCAGCTGTGGAGCAGGTAATTAAAATGGGTGGTGGATTAGCTGTCGTTGATGGTGACCAAATTGTCGAAACGCTTCCGTTACCGGTTGCCGGATTGATGAGCAGTAAACCGGTGAAAACCATTCAAAAACAAATGGATAAACTCCTCAACATCAGCCACAATATCGGATGCCGACTTGATGACCCCTTTATGATACTTTCGTTTCTGGCACTTCCGGTAATACCCGAATTGAAACTGACGGATAAGGGCTTAGTAGATGTGACAGCGTTTAAACTGGTATCATTGTTTTCGTTCAGGCACTAAATAGGGTTTTTATGTCAGGAGGTGAAGGGGGTTCAGAAGAATAATTTTACTTGTCAATTATGTCTCCTGAACCCTTCTCCTGATACATCATAGAATCTTTTACGTTTGGCTGAACCGACTATTATATTTTGCCGTGAAATCGTAACTTCTACCTCTAACTATGGCAAAACATCAACAATATTGTTTCGAAAATTTCTTTAAAGAGGTAGCAGATATTGCTGCCGACAAAGCTTAACCTTGTAGGCTTTCTGATAAAGCGGGAAGATACAAATATACATCCAACCCGCCATGTCCCTTAACGTTTTTCCAAGAATATACAATCTACTTGACTGCTTCTTTCAAAGCCTTACCCGCCACGAATTTAGGAACTTTTTTTGCTTTAATTTGCATTTTTTCACCGGTTTGAGGATTTCGTCCTTCCCTGGCAGCACGTTCCTGCACTTTAAATGTTCCGAATCCCACCAAGGTAACCGAGTCGCCTTTTTTTAATGCATCCGTAACAGATGAAATCACAGTATCAACTGCTTTTTGCGCATCTTTCTTACTGTCCAAAACCTCTGCTACTTCATTAATCAGATCTCCCTTGTTCATAAAAATCATTCCTTTCTTCTTTTTGTGCATCGTTAAAAGATGCAGCGTCTTTTTTACACCCAAACACAGTTCGTTCAGGCATCCCACCATTTTTCTCCTTAATTGGTTCCTCCCATAAAGCTGCTTTTCAACGCATTCTTGAAAACATATCACATATAACCGCAATAAAGGCGCATCGTCAAATATTTTTTTTAGAAAATAGCAATATTATGGGAATAAATTCGAAAATTATTTTTTACCGTGATATGGATAATACCTGTATCGAAACAAAAAAGTGCAAAAGTACCTGCAATGACAGCTATTATGATAAGAAATCCAAAAGTGAATCGTTTTGAAAAGATCGATTCAGAAAAACGAAGATCATGAAAATTATAAAAACAGGACAAACCCAATGCTTTGATCAGAAAGGCCGGATTATTCCATGTCCCGGTACGGGGCAGGACGGTGAATTTCAAAAAGGGATATGTCTTCGGGATTCCAGATTTAATATTTGGGATACCATCGTTTCTGACCAGCTAACCGGGCTTTTATGGACGAAACAAGGCAGTCTGAGTGAGTTTCCGCTTTCCTGGTCAGAAGTACTTGATTTTGTTAAGAAGATGAACACTGCCGGAACCTACGGTTATTCCGACTGGCGACTTCCCAATCGGCGTGAGTTATTCAGCCTGATCAATCATTCCAATATTAATCCGTCGCTTGCCCAAAATACATTTTTGAATGCTTTTTCAGGTTATTACTGGACTTCTACAACCTGTTGCCGGCTCCCCTCACAGGCATGGTATATTCATCTGGGCGGCGCGCGGGTTTTTAAAGGAATGAAACACGGCTCTTACATGGTGTGGCCGGTAAGATCAGGAAAAGCGTCGTTAACGGGAGTTTTTCAGACAGGACAAACATTGTGTTACGATGATGTTGGAAATATTAGTGACTGTCATTTATCCGGTCAGGATGGAGCCTTGCTGTCCGGAATCCAATGGCCCCGACCCCGGTTTGAATCCATAGGGGAAACTGTTTTGGATCAGATGACGGGGCTTATCTGGGCATGCAATGCCAATTTACCGGAAAAGCCTTTGAACTGGATGGAGGCACTAAATGCCGTGAAGGTAATCAATTCAAAACGATACGGCGGTTTTCAGGACTGGCGGCTTCCCAACATCCGTGAACTGGAAAGCCTGACATGCATGGGAACGCATTCCCCGGCGTTACCTCGGGAACATCCGTTTCAACAGGTCAAACAATTTTACTGGTCGTCAACCACCAGCCAGTATGAAACTACGTATGCATGGGTGCTATATCTCCAGGACGGAAATCTTGGCGTAGGATTTAAACAAAAACCGGAATTTTTTGTCTGGCCGGTAAAAGATGCAACCAGCAATCTGCAGCCCCGAAAGCAGAAAATTTTTTGAGAGGTTAAAAGCCGTATAAAAGGAAATGTGCTTTCAAACCTGATATTTTTATGTTAAATATTTTTGTTCATGTAAAGGTTTCTTTTAGAAATTGGCGAAAAAGACAGTTTTCATTCAGGCACTTGATAAGTATATAAAATGGCTGATCATCCGAGTTTATAAACGATAAACAAGGGGAGGGATTGAAGATGACAGGTGCGGCAAAGAGGCTGCCGGGTCCGGAGATTCGGTTCGACATCGAAACTCAGGCGAATGCAAACAGTTTTATGTGTGTGAATTGCAGTTCGTGTGATGTGGTATGTCCGGTAAATGTTGGCTCAAATCGGCTTTGGCCGCAGAAGATAGTTCGTTTGGCCAATCTTGGATTAATAGATGAGCTGATAACGGCTCGTGAAATATGGTACTGCCTGAGATGCCGCAAGTGCGAAACAGTTTGCCCTAGGCAGGTTAAACATGGAAATATTATATCATTTGCAAGAGCTGAAATATTTCGTCGACATCTTATATCCGTGTCAGCCATTGAACAATTACGCAAGATCTTTTATGAATTTCAGTATGTCAGGTGGCATTTGGCGGATAGCTGTATTCAGAGAAAAAAAGTTGAAGCAACTCATCAGCAGTGGGCATATTGGGCGGATTTGCCAGCCCGATCCATAGCCGACGAAATAAAACACCGGCCGATGCCGAAGGGAACCGGTGTATTCCGAAATTTTTTCGCTCCTGCCAACCTGTCAACCTGCCAGACATGCAGTGAATGCACCAATGCCTGTCCCATATTTGTAGATCGGGCGGTATTTGATCCCCAGTTAATCATCCGGATGATTAATTTAGGCTTTATTGATGCCGCTCTTCGTTCTCCCAGCATATGGCTTTGTATCGGCTGCCAGCAGTGTGCAGATGCTTGCAATCAATTGGTAAAACCATATTTGGCTATTGAGTGGCTGAAGCAAATGGCTGAAAATAAAGGGGTTGTCCCTTTCGGATTTGCCCATCGGTTCGAAATTGCCGAAAAAAGTTTCTATAACCTCTATCTGGATAAGATCGATGATATTTTAGGGAATTCATTCAATATCCAGTGATTTAACAAAATAGATATAAAATCCCACCCGTTGGTTATCCATATGACCTTTTGCCGGGGATTACGCCTCTGACGCCGCCTTTGGGATATTTGGTATCATTATCCCGTCTGGGTATCAAGTGAATATGGGCATGAAAAATGCTCTGCCCGGCTGAAAAACCGCAATTTATTCCAATATTGAAACCAGTTATTGAGGGATCATCATTTACGTATTTTTTTCGCAATATATGAATCATTTTGTGAATTTCATGGAGCTCAGTTTTTGTCAGATCAAAATAGTCCTTGGCGTGGCGTTTTGGAATGATCAGCAAGTGACCGGGGGTGACCGGATAACCATCCGGAATGGCCACAATTGAATCCATCTCTGCGATAATAGGTTTTTTCAGGTTTTTGTAGCAAAAAATGCAATCCGGATCATACTCACATGAAGCCTTTGTTTCGGAAAATAAAGATCCGTGGCATTTTTTTTCTTTTTTCATCAATTCACACCTTTCTTTAAACATTAAAAAGGATAGTGAGAAAAAAAAACAAATAAAACAGTAGGACTGATAAATTCTTTTCAACTCAGTTCCGGGCCGACACCGCCAAGCTCAGGTAGGTTTCCCTTTCATCAAACATCAGCCGTTTTTGAGTCATCATCCGAAGAAACGGCAGCAGCTTGTCTTCTGAAAGTGAAGGGAATTTTGCCAGTATCTGTTGGATAGTTCTGCGGTGGTCACAATACAAATAAATTTGACGTGAAATTCCGGTTAATCGATGATTGACAGGTTTGTCATCGGGTTTTCGTTCCTTTATAATGATAAAATCTTTGCCGTCCAGATAGCTTAAGATAGGACCTGAACCAGGATGGCTGTGAAGCTGTTCGTAATACGTTTTCCAGTCGGAAACAGCATCTTTGACTGGTTGCCACAGCCTTTTCTGATCAGTCTTGTCTCCCCGGTAATCCTGCATAATGAAATGAACGTGCCGGTATATTTTTTCAGGAAACAAAATCCGGTAGCCTGGATGATTAAAAACCGATGTAATGCCGAACTGTTGAGGATGTTTCCAGACAGGACTTTCCATACCCAGCCAGAAGCGGACTATCCGTAAAGGTTGAAAAATTCTGGCGAATTTTAGTGCCCGAAGTGTTTCGTTTACATCCTGAACATCGCTGCCGGGAAAAGATAGAATCAGATTTGAAATATTACGGATACCCAAAGCTTCGCAATTTTTCATGATTTCCATATTTTCAATGGAAGTCGTTCCTTTATTCAGCTTTTTTAAAAGGCTTGTACAAAGAGCTTCGATACCTATCTGCACCTCATTCATACCGGCTTTGGCAAGTTTTTCGAGGGTCTGTCTGTTCGTAGATGCCCTGATTTCGGAAAAAAAACAAAAATCTTTATTGAGGTCAGAAAGCGCCTCAAAGATTTGCCGGCTGCCTTTGGGAGGGAGGGCATTGTCCATAAACGCTATCGATAACAACTGATAGCGGGAAGTTATCTGATCGATTTCCGAGACTACCTGTTCTTTGCTCTTGGTCCTGTAGCCTTGCCACTGAAGATTCAGATTGCAAAAAGCGCAGCCCGTTTCTTTTCCATGGTGATGCAATTTTCTCCACCAGCAGCCCCGGGATATTTCAGCCGGCAGGGTTGGAAAGAATGTTTTTTCAGGAGCAAATGTTTTTAAAAGATTAAAATACTCCTGATAATCCGGAGGCGGAAGTTTCTCCAGATTGGGTAACTGGCAAAAGATTTCACCGGATTGCCTTGGGATCTGACGACTGAATACGCCGGGGGTTCTCGGAAAGTCATTTAATGTGCCCGATATGTTCAGATGTTCGATCAATCTCACCATTGGCTGCTCTCCCTCTCCGACAACGATTATATCGATTTGAGGAAAGGCTGTTAAAATGTCTGTGGCCGACTGGCCGCTGGTAATGGATCCGCCAAGAATAACCGGAAGGTCAGGTGCTTTAGTTTTGATTTCTTTTATAAAATAAAGAGATGATGTCAACTGGCAAAGGCATGCGGAAATTCCCACCAGGTCGAAAGCTTTCCAGTTAATTTCACGGATAAAAGTATCCGTGGTTTTTTTTACCTGATTGATCAGATCCGTAAAGTTCAGGTTAGACAGGTTTTTGTTGTTTCGGGACTTTTTGGCAAAAAACCGTTCAATTTTTTCAAATCGTTCAGGATACAATATCGCCGCGTAAATACTTTCCGACAGCCAGCTTCGCTCGGAAATTGACTGGTATATGCCGTATCCGATATCGGCCGCAACGTTGAGGAAGAAATGATATGCTCTGCAATCTGTTTCCGGAAGCTGGTTTTTTATATACGCCTTGAGGGCGCCAAGTTGTATGGATGGCCGGCTGAAAATAGGCCAGGGTGCAGAAATAAGCACGACCCGGTTTGAAAAAGCGTTCAGCTTCCCGGATTGTTTACAGGACAACTTTAACCCCGGCATATCGGTCTTGGAGTTTTTGTTCGATGCCATCCCGGTCAAAAGCGACAGCCAGTGGGAGATAGTCAAGGATATTCTGCGCTGTGATACCATCCTCGCCCAATTCTTCTGCGGCCAGGTCTCCTGAAAAACCGTGAATAAAAACGCCCTTTCGAACCGCATCGTCCAGGTTGAGTCCCAGTGTGTACATAGCCGCGACAGTTCCGGTGAGAACATCTCCTGAACCGGCGGTACCCATTCCGGCGTTTCCGCTCATATTGATAAAAACCGTTTCATCGGGATATCCAATCAGGGAGTGAGCACCTTTGAGGACGATAACGGATCCCAGCTCTGATGCAGTTCTTTGAAGTATATCGATGGGGCTGTCTTGGATCTGATCGACAGATAGCCGGGTAATTCTCGACATTTCTCCCAAATGGGGAGTAATAACAGTTTCCGCCTTGCGTCCTTTGATAATCTGAAGATTTTCACAAAGAGCTGTAATACCATCACCGTCGAGTAATATCGGTTTTTCAATTGCTTCGGTTAACTCCCGGGTCAATTGCTGGGTCTCTTCGGACAAAGAAAGACCGGGGCCTATCACCACAAAATCAAGCTTGTTGGCTAGTGCCAATAGTTCGTCTTTGTTTTTCCGGGATATACTTCCATCAGCGGTCTCTTTCTGGGGAATAAAAACGATTTCACTTCCTTTGTTGGCAATAAACGGTGTTATGGATTCGGGGCAAGCCAGGCGACTATATCCACCCCCGGCTTTCAAAAAAGAAAGTGCAGCGAAATAAGGCGCTCCGTAATAACCAGCGGCGCCTGCGATAAAAAGAGCCTGGCCGAATGTACCTTTATGGCCGGCTAAGTCGCGGGCCGGAAGTGCAGGGGGGGCGTTGATAGTTACTTTAATGTCGTTATAAATTTCAGGGGGAAAAGAAATGTGAGTGACATAAAGTTCTCCGCAATAATCAAATCCTGGATAAAGAATATTTCCCAGTTTTGGAAGACCGAAGGTTACTGTATAATCAGCACGGACAGCAGTGCCCATAACTTTTCCGTTATTTCCATTGATGCCGGAGGGAATGTCAACACTGATTACTGTTTTTCCACTCCGATTGATCAGTTCAATTACCTCCCGGTATCGGCCTGCCACATTTCTATCAAGGCCTGTACCCAATATGGCATCTACAATGATATCGCAGTGGGAGACACGGGAACTGATGGCCTCAATGGATTCTACTGTTTCCACTGTTATGGGAAGCCGTGAAAGGATCTCATAGTTGAGACGAGCCGCTCCTTTGTATTTGTCCGGGTTTCCCATAAGAAATACGCTGACAACGCCTCCGTTGGAATAAAGCTTACGGGCAATAACAAACCCATCGCCGCCGTTGTTGCCCCCTCCGGAGAAAACCACAAATCGTCTGCCCCGGGTTCCAATTGCCTTGGAAGTCATCTGAAACGTCGCAAGACCTGCATTTTCCATAAGCAGTTCATCGACGATGTTAAATTTTTCAATGGCTGTCTTGTCCAGGGTTCTCATTTCAGAAACGTTGCTGATTTTCATTTCATTTCCTTTTATATGAAACTTGAAGTGTTTTATTTTTTGTTGAGCCGCTAAGGTATGGCTGTTAAATCTTTACCAGTTTGTCATCAGTTTAAATTTCATAAAATTTGAATATCAACCTCTGCTGACAAATGTCAACCAGCAATTCTAATTTTGAGAAAAACAATGACATCACCCTCAATCTTTCTTCAAACTGAATTTTTCTTTAATTTTAACCTGAATCCTGATACAAAAACAGTATGAAAAACTTTATACATGAAAACATGCCAGTACCATTCAGAGAAAAATATCATTCATGTCTTTCCTGCGGAATTCCCTTAAATTCCCGGCGAAAGCGCTACTGCTCAACCAAATGCCGTCAGACACTGGCAACTTATCTGAACAGACGCACAGGACTTCTTGTGGCATTGAATACCTGGCATGCTACTTTTTATTTCACCGATTATGTGATCGTTATGGATATTCTTCCCTACGGATCACAGAGTATTTATAGTTTTATTCTCCCAAGAACCCCGGGGCAAAAGCCGGTTGATGATTATTGTGAAATGTCAAAATGGCTGGGTACAGCCTGGTGGAATGAAAGGCATCGAACAAAGAAACGGTATAAAGCCTCTACTTATATTCTGAATAAGGCCAAACGTACAGATGCGCCTTTAAATACAGTTATTCCGGAAAGATTATATGTTCCCGCCGTAAAAGAAACTGATTTGAAGGTGCTCTCGCTCTCCAAACCTGAACTGGTATCCGATTCCCTGTCTTTCAAAATAAAAAGAGCTTACCGGCAGCAGGCAAAAAAACATCATCCTGACCTGGGCGGTGATGCCAAACGATTTCGAAATCTTCAGCTTGCTTATGAAAAACTCATTCAATGGTCCAAAAACCCAACGTTTGTTTCTTTGAGCGGTTTTCCCGATAAGTGGCATTATGATAGATATACAAATCGATGGACCCGGCCTAGGCCGATGAAATGCCTGTATTCATAAAGAAAGGAAAATCGTTACGGTTGTTCAACAATGAAAACAAAAGAGAATTTTTCAGTTTTAGCTGCTTTCAAAAAGCTATAATATTAAATATAAGGAGAATCAATGGAACAAGGAGAGAAAAATATCAATAAAAACATACTTATTGCAGTGGATGATTCCGAGAATTCCCATCGGGCCGTAACATATGTGGGACAAATGCTTGGGGATGCACATGGCTTTAAAGTGATGATTCTTCATGTGATAGCCGCTCCGGAGGATGATTATTTTTCATCCGGGGAAGAGCGGGATCAATGGCTCAAACAACGTCAAAAAAGTATAGATGACATGCTGGAAGAATACCGGAATGAACTGATAAAGGCAGGGTTTAACCCAGAAAACGTTTCGGTGCGGTCTATGTTGAAATACTGTCCCTCGATGGCTGAATGTATCCTGGCGGAAAGAGATGATACCCAGTATTCAACTATTGTTGTAGGAAGACAGGGGATCTCGCGAAGTGAGGAGTTTTTGTTCGGAAGTGTCTCCAGCAAAATTGTAACGCATGCACGAAAATGCACAGTATGGGTAGTGGAATAATTTTATCCGGTACTTTGTCTAACTTCTTGACTTTATAGTATGACTTATTATTATCTGTTTTTAGGTTATACAACAGCAAATAACACTTGGATAATGAATCGGGGGACATAGCGATGTCGTCAAAAAGTGGAAGACCAAAGAGTTTTGATACAATGGTGAAATATTTTCTACGATATTATAATATTCCCACCAAAAAGGATTTAGAAAAAATAAATGCCAAAATGGATCATTTAGAAAACTTGATTCATCAGAAAAAATACGGAGAAGTAGCGGGCAATTACCGAAGTAAGTATGGAAATACAGCTTCCGGAGTTGTTTTGGGGGTAATTAAAAATGCACAAGATGGTATCCGGTTTGCACAGCTTAAAGAACAGACAGGCTTCGAGGAGAAAAAATTAAGAAATATTGTATTTCGGTTAAACAAGCTCGGAAAAATTAAAACGAAATCGAGAGGTGTGTATATTCCGACAGACAAATAGTTTAAAAAACTACCGGTTGTTAGTTAACAGGAGATAAGTTGCTAAATGATTAAAACATTAACGCCACTTCACCAATACCCCGAAATACCTGTCGGTACGTCAACGGATTTACCTGTTATCGATTCGAATTTTAAAATGGGGTGAGTGAAGGGACTTGAACCCTCGACAACCGGGGCCACAACCCGGTGCTCTACCAACTGAGCTACACCCACCATACACATTTCATTTTTTAAAAAAATATTTTATAACAAAATAATTTCGATCTTTCAAGTATTTTATTTTTATCCGGCAATTCTGATTTTGGAAAATCCCACACGGCATTTTTAAACATAGAGGATGCATCCATATAAATAGTGCCTGAACGAAAACTAGAATTTTTCGTTAAGATCAAGGAAGACGAAAATTTTAACCACAGACATACTTTGAGTATTTCGAGGATTAAAATTTAAGTCTGACGCAGATATTGGCGAAAAAGACAGTTTTCGTTCAGGCACTAAATAAGCGTATAAACGAATACAGATCAAAATTGATATGTTTTTGATGGAAAAGTTGTTATTGACCGACCTTACCTCATGCTATAATATGACTTTCGATTTTGGTACGACCAAAGTTATTTTAAAAATTTCAATTAAATTTTCAGGGGGAAAATTGTCCCGGTTTTATATTTTTATTATCAGAGCAGTTTTGGGAATTGTAATCGCTGTATTTTTGACCCGAATGTTTTATGGCCGTGTAGATTTTGTTTATGTGGCGGGGTTGGCGATTTTTATGGTAGGGCTGGCATATGTTCTCGAGTACTGGCGGAAAAAGAAACAAAGTGAAAGCAATACAGGGGAGCATCTGGGTTGAAAAGAATTATACTGGGAACAGCCGGCCATATTGATCACGGCAAAACAACACTGATCAAGGCAGTAACCGGTATTAATACTGACCGTCTGAAGGAAGAACAACAACGCGGCATTACGATTGAGTTGGGATTTGCATCTTTGCCTCTTCCCAGCGGGCAGTTACTGGGCATTGTGGATGTCCCCGGCCATGAAAGATTTATAAAAAATATGGTGGCGGGCGCTACGGGAATTGATATCGTGGTCATGGTTATTGCTGCAGATGAAGGCGTGATGCCTCAGACCAGGGAGCATCTGGAAATTTGTGAACTTCTTGGAATACAATATGGATTTGTGGTTTTAACCAAAATCGACATGGTTGATGAGGAATGGCTGGAACTGGTAATGGAAGATGTGGAAACCACGGTTGAAGGAACTTTTCTGGAAAATTCTCCGATCGTGCCCGTTTCTTCGGTTACCGGGGAAGGGCTTGATGAGTTTATTAAAATATTGGATGAATTTTGCACCCGGGTTCCCGCCCGCACATCGGCAGGACTATTTAGGCTTCCCATTGACCGGGTTTTCAGCATGAAAGGTTTCGGAACGGTGATCACCGGAACGCTTATTTCAGGAAGTGTATCGGTCGGGGATACTGTGATGTTGTTTCCTTCCCGAATTTCTGCAAAAGTCCGGGGCCTTCAGGTTCACAATCAGAGCGTCAATACTGCTGAGGCCGGGATGCGCACCGCTATTAATTTTCAAGGACTGGAAAAAGGTTCGGTAAACCGGG
The DNA here is from genome assembly GCA_018399715.1 of Desulfobacterales bacterium. Taxonomy (GTDB): domain Bacteria; phylum Desulfobacterota; class Desulfobacteria; order Desulfobacterales; family SKZT01; genus M55B149. Next base: position 42,028 of record JAGYNR010000005.1, read on the forward strand.
GTGATGTTCTGTCAGAACCTGATGCGTTGAACCCCGGCTATATGTTGGATGTATATCTTCATTACCTCGGGAGTAATAAAAAACCACTTAAAAACCGTACGCGTGTGCGATTTCATTCCGGGACCAACGAGATCCTCGGGTTATTAATTTTGCTGGACCAGGAAGAACTTGCACCGGGAGAAAAGACGGCTGCCCAACTTCGGCTGGAGTATCCGGCGGCATTAATCAAAGAAGATCGGTTTGTGCTTCGCAGCTATTCCCCGGTGAGAACCATCGGCGGCGGAATTGTGCTTAACCCCCTGCCCATAAAACACAAACGATTTAAACCGCAGGTTCTGGAAGACCTTAAAGGTCTCCGAAACTGGTCAGCCGAAGATGTTGTTTTATATCATTGCAGGGAATCCGGTTATAATGGTGTTTTGTTTTCAGACCTGCGGCTGATGACCAATGTCAACGAAAAACAACTCACTATGATTCTTCAGGAATTGATGTCAGCCAAAAAAGTTCTTCTGGTTGACAGGGAAGGCCGGTTGTATGTCCACCATGACACTGTTGATGATTTAAAACTTCAGGCACAGGTATATCTTGAGCGATACCATGAAAATCATCCGCTTAAACCAGGAATATCAAGGGAAGAGCTTAAATCAAGGCTTCCTAAGCCTATGAGCGTAAAATTATTTAATTTGCTTCTCAATCAGATGATCAAGGATGCCATCATTGTTCAGGAAGGAGAAAGTGTGCGCTTAAAAAGCCACAAGGTCTCCTTAAAAGCGGATCAGACAGCTACCCGTGATAAATTGTTAAAAATATACAGGGATTCGGGTCTTAAGCCGCCCAATTTCAGCGATGTTGTAAAAAAAATTGAAGAAGCCTCTGCGGGCGTTAAAGAGGTTTTAATGCATCTGGTCAGCGAGGGTCATCTGGTAAAAATAACAGATGAACTGTTTTTTGATTCCCTGGCAATAGAGAAGTTGAAAAAACGACTGGTGGAATATTTGCAAAAGCACGGAGAAATCAATACATCCGGGTTTAAGGACATGACCGGCGCTTCGCGTAAATATGTAATTCCGTTAATGGAGTACTTTGATGCAAAAAACGTAACTATCAGGGTTGGAGATATCCGAAAATTAAGAAGCGGTTGAAAAGTTCATGCGGGAGGGCCGGGGTGGGGGTGATCAGGTGTATTGAGTAAGCAGATATTGGCGAAAAAGACAGTTTTCGTTCAGGCACTAAATAAAAAATCATATCGAAATCAGGACAGTCGTCAGCTATCAGGGGAGAAGTCATGAATTTATCAGGAAAACGTTTAATTGTCGGTGTATTGGGAGCTCTTGTGTTGCTTTGGGTGATTAGCACTATTGTCGGATTTTTTGGGTCCCCTGAAGACGATCAGCTCGGCAAAAATGTTCAGGTTACTGAGCGCCCCGGTATCAATCAGCATTCGGATTCAAGCCATATGGCGGATAGTTCCTCCCGTGCTCAAAAAACTGAAAGCCATGCGACACCAAACCATGACAATGCTCCGGAAACCCCGACCGCATCCTATGACATGTCATCTCGTTCGTCTGAAGCGGAAACACCAGAAAAAACGGCGGAAAAACTTCATATTCCGAAATTGCCGGAAGATACGCATCTTCCGTCTCCCAAAGCCGAGAGCAGCAGGCCGGGGGTTGCATTAACCCAGGCCATAATAGAACCAATGCGAAAAGAACTGGAAGAACGATGGTGGGGATGGAGACCCAACGATATCATTAACTTAACGGATAATGTGGACAACTTTCAACTAGGGGTACTGGAGGTGACCAGGAGGGCAGTCGTTGCATTGGCAGACCGTCTTGCCCGAACCGGCAGCGCGTCTTCTTATGATCCCAATCTCGAAAATGCCATGAACTGGTTCATGGTTAAAGCTGATGCCTACTGGTTCCCTACACCTGAATCCAAATACAAAGAAGGGCTCCAGGATCTGGCGTCTTATAAAAGAAGGCTTGAAAACGGCCAGGGAAATTTTTATACACGATCGGATAACCTGATTCCTATGTTGTCAACATTTGAGGATCTTCTAGGCAGTTGTGATGAAAACCTGGTTAAGGAGTTTGAAGATGATGGTACCAAGGTCAGTTTTTTTAAGGCGGATGATTATTTTTATTATGCCAAGGGGGTGGCGTCCGCCATGCACGGCATTCTGGAGGCTATTCACGTGGATTTTGAGGAGATGGTTCATAGCCGGGGCGCAACTGAAGTACTTCATCACGCCATTTTATCCTGTCATCATGCGGCGGTAATTGACCCCTGGCTCATTTTAAACAGTGATCTGAGCAGTATTTTTGCCAACCACCGCGCCAATATGGCTGCTCCCATCAGTCACGCCCGTTATTATTTGGGGGTTTTAATAAAAGTTCTGTCAACCTGATCCGGTGATTTGTTATGTATGAATAAACGTATATCCGAACATGCCGGCCTGTATATTCATATTCCGTTTTGCATATGTAAGTGTCCCTATTGTGACTTTTTCTCCATAACAAACCATTCTTTGAAACAGGCTTTTTTGGAGGCGCTCTTCAGAGAAATGGATTTGTATAAAGGGTTGTCGGAATCTTTTAACTCCATATACATTGGCGGCGGGACGCCGTCCGTGCTGACACCTGAAGAAATATCTTGTGTATTGAAGCAGGTGTATGCCGGTTTTGTTATCGAAGATAACGCTGAGATCACGATGGAAGTCAACCCCGGTACCATCGATGATAAAACCTGCCTGGGATACAAAAATGCAGGGGTAAACCGTCTCAATATCGGTGTACAATCCTTTTCCGATAATCACCTGAAATTTTTGGGACGCATTCACTCGGCGGCGCAAAGCCGGGCTGCCATTGAAACTGCCCGAAAAGCGGGGTTTCATAATTTAGGAATTGATCTGATCTATTGCCTGCCGAACCAGAGCCTAAATGACTGGAAGAAAGATTTAAAAGCGGCTGTCCGGTTCAAACCCGACCATCTTTCCTGTTACCTGCTGACCTTTGAGCCCGGCACACCGCTTACCAAAGACATGGAAAAGGGGATATATCCCTTTCCGGATGAAAACATTTCCCGGATAATGTTTCTGTTCACCATCAGATTTCTGGAAACCCAGGGGTATTTGCAATATGAAATATCCAATTTTGCCCGAGTCGGCGAAAAAAATCCCCGTCATTTTGAATCCCGCCATAACCGGAAATACTGGAATTTTGTACCCTACCTGGGTCTTGGACCTTCGGCGCACTCCTATTTAAAATTAAGCCGGTTCTGGAATCACGCTTCAGTAACCCGGTATATTCAGGATTTGAAAAACGGAAAATTTCCTGTGGCGGGAAAGGAAATGATTAACCATGAACAACGCAAAATTGAGACCATTTTGCTGGGATTGAGAAAAAAAGAGGGGTTTTCCCTGAAACATTACCGGGATCAGTTCGGCCATACATTGCCGGCGGAAAAACTGTTACAACTTCAGCATAATGGATATCTGCAAAAATCTAATGATCGATGTGCATTGACACCCAAGGGGATGTGCATTTTAGACAGTATCTGCGAACTTTTGGCATGAGAAATTAAATGTAAAATGTGCCATTTTTAAAATTTGCCAGCCTTAATGTTTATTTTAGGGTTTATTTGTCATTATTCCGGGGAATCTGATATGAACTTACTCCAGGAGAACAAACACCTGAAAGCTATCCTGCATTCTAAACGTGCTAATATGTATTACCTTGAACATTGTCGGGTGTTGGTCCATGGGGGTCGGGTAGAATATCTGACCCAGGATCAGGACAGACAGGCTTATTGGAATATACCGATTGCCAATACCACCGTAATCTTGCTGGGTACCGGTACTTCAATTACACAGGCAGCCGTAAGAATGCTATCAGCGGCAGGTGTTATGATCGGCTTTTGTGGAGGTGGGGGTACCCCTCTGTTTGCTGCTGCTGAAATTGAATGGCTTTCACCTCAAAGTGAGTACCGTCCGACAGAATACATTCAAAAATGGTTTTCCTTCTGGTTCCAACCGGAAAAACGTCTTGAAGCTGCTAAATTAATGCAGAAACACAGACTCAATAATATTAAATCCATTTGGCAAAAAGAGCTGCTTTACCAGGAATATGGTCTTTATATTGATGATCCGGCCATGGAAACAACTCTCCACAGATTACAAAAAGCGTTAGATACGGCTGAAAGTGCTCAACATCTTTTTGAAACTGAGGCCAGAGCAACAAAAGCAATTTACGCTTATGTTGCAGAAACAACCAGGTATGGAAAGTTTACCCGTGATCATTCTGGTGGGGACAAGGCCAATATTTTTCTAAATCATGGTAATTATCTGCTTTATGGTCAGGCTGCAGCCGCTCTATGGGTTCTTGGGATACCTTATGGTTTTGCCGTAATGCATGGTAAAACAAGACGCGGGGCTTTGGTTTTTGATATTGCGGATCTGGTTAAGGATGCCATAGTTCTGCCGACAGCTTTTATTTGTGCCATTCGTGGAGATAGAGAACAGGGATTTCGTGATACCGTTATTGATCTGCTGACCAAACAAAAAACTATAGATTTGATGATTGATTCATTAAAAACGATTTGTAGGGATTTTGCACAGCCAGAGCCATTATGATTATTATTTTTGTTTCCGAATGTGAAAAAAAGGCAAGAAAGACTACCTTCCAGATTTTGGATAACTTTGCTGAACGGATAGGCCGTTCAACCTGGAAAACTAGAATGACAATGGAAGGTTTAAAATCTGTAAAAATACTTCTTAGCAAAAAAGCAACCCGGAATACTTCGGTAGCCTGTCATCGGGTTTTGGGATATACAAATACCAGATTACTGTGGATCGTCGGCAACAAAAGAAAATTTAACCGTTATGGAATTATTCCTACCAACATTACCGGAACAGAATCTATTGGAATAACAGATAATGATTGGCACTACCTTGAATTAATCAAGGTTCTTACTGCTATCGCTGCGCTTTTTCATGACTGGGGAAAGGCATGGAATGCATTTCAAAGCATGCTGAAAGACAATACCCATACCGACTATATTCGGCATGAATATGTATCGTTGATACTGTGGGCAGCTTTTGTTCGTGAAAGAACAGCAGTTGAGTGGATGAGTGCATTGCGTGACAGCAAAAAACTAAATGAAAATTGTATTTTTGAGTGGCTAAACACATTTTCTTCAGAAAGCTCCCCATTTGATTTTCTTCCGGATCCAATATCAAAAACAATCGGTTGGTTAATAATAAGCCATCATCTTTTGCCGGATCCACCAAAAGACGATGCTTTTCAATATATTGAGGCGACAACTCTTTTGAATCAAATCAAACCTCATCATGGTTACATGAAAAAAATTCAGGACAGACCACTTCTTGAATTTCCAATCGGTTTGCCTTGTGGTCCGGCATGGCTCAAACAGGCGTCAAAATGGGCCAAAAGAGGACTGGAACAATTGGAAGTTCTTCAGTTAAAAACTGATACACTGAATTCTTTACTTCGTCCGATAGCCCATACGGCCCGATTAGCCGTGATGGTAGGTGATCATCTGAGTTCTTTTAAGGAGGAAAAACAAGACCGACACATTGAAAATAATCCTGAAAAACAGCTTTGGGCTAAATCTATAGGAAGGTCTGACAATAAATCTCCTGTTTTATTAGAGGAGCATCTTTTAGGGGTTACCAAAGAGGCATTGGCTTTTTGTCATTTTTTTCCGTACATGGAAAACAAGCTGGCATGTGTGGAATCTCCGGATTCAATTGAGAAAAGAGCTACCGGCGATTTTGCCTGGCAGGACAAAGCGACGGATTACATTCGTGGCAAAATCAAAGAAGTGGGACCAGACAGTTGTGGTTTTTTCGGTGTCAATATGGCTAGTACCGGTACTGGAAAAACATTTGGAAATGCCAAAATAATGCATGCTGTTCAGGGAGGAATGCTTCGGTACACGCTGGCACTTGGGTTGCGTACGCTGACACTACAGTCCGGAGATGAATACAGGGAAAG
>JAGYNR010000050.1 GCA_018399715.1 Desulfobacterales bacterium
AAGCCAAATATAAAAATAAAAAATAAAATAATATAATATTGCATTTCGACTCCACAGGATTTCTGATTTGAATCCATCAGATCATTTAATTATCATAATGGTTTATTTGCTTAAAATAAATGATTAATATTGTCAAAGAAGAATTAAATGGTATACTGTAAATTTATATTTGAATTATATTATATTTTCATTACTTATTGAGATGTTACTAAAAAATAAATACAGGAGTAAAAATGGCTGAAACAGATAAAGATGATTTAATTACGCTCCTTGAGGAGGAAGAGGTAGAAGAGGAAATTCCTTCGGTTTTGCCATTAATGGCTCTCAGGGATGTTGTAATTTTCAATGATATGCTTTTACCCTTGTTTGTAGGGCGGGAAAGATCGGTCCGGGCAGTAGAAGAAGCTGTCAATAAAGACAGGTACCTGTTTATTGTCACCCAGAAAGACGCCGGACTGGAAAACCCGAAGGAGGATGAAATTTATGAGATCGGCACTGTAAGTCGAATTCTTCGAATGCTGAAATTGCCCGATGGCAGATTGAAGGCACTGGTGCAAGGTATTACCAAAGCAAAAATTGTGAAATTCCTTAGAAAAAAAAGTTTTTATCGGGTACGGGTGGAGTTTTTAGAGGAAAAACCGATTGGGAAGTTGACGTTGGAAATGGAAGCACTGATGCGAAACATTCGGGATTATTCTGAAAAAATTCTTGCACTTAGAGGAGAAATGACCGGCGAGGTCGGACCGATCCTGGAAAGCATCGATGATCCCGGGAAATTAGCTGATTTAGTTGCTTCAAATTTAAGGCTTAAGCTGGATGAAGCTCAGGGTCTCTTGGAAACAATCGATCCCATAGAAAGGCTCAGAAAAGTTAACGACCTTCTCTCCAAAGAAGTAGAATTATCATCCATGCAGGCAAAAATACAATCTGATGTAAAAGATGAAATTTCCAAGAGTCAACGAGACTACTTTTTAAGGGAACAGATGCGGGCCATACATCGTGAACTTGGAGAGAAAGATGAAAAGCTTCAGGAAATCGAAAATTATCGAAAGGCGATCAAAAAAGCCAGGATGCCAAATGACGCTCTGAAGGAGGCAAGCAAACAGCTCAGACGTTTGGAACAGATGCACCCTGACTCGGCCGAATCCTCTGTAGTCCGGACCTATATAGACTGGTTGGTCGAGATGCCATGGAGCAAGAGTACTAAAGATTATATCGATATTAAAAAAGCCAAAGAAATTTTGGATAAGGATCATTACGGACTTCATAAAGTCAAGGATCGCATACTGGAATATCTTAGTGTACGAAAATTGAACCCAAAAATGAAAGGACCGATTCTCTGCTTTGTAGGCCCTCCCGGAGTTGGAAAAACCTCCATGGGACAGGCGATTGCAAAGGCTATTAAACGGAAGTTTATCCGTATATCCTTAGGAGGCATCCGTGACGAGGCTGAGATTCGCGGCCACCGACGGACTTATATCGGGGCTCTTCCCGGGCGTATTCTTCAAGGACTTAAACAATGTGGTTCCAACAACCCTGTATTCATGATGGATGAAATTGACAAACTGGGTATAGATTTTCGTGGCGATCCATCTTCTGCCCTTTTGGAAGCCTTGGATCCGGAACAAAATTATGCCTTCAGTGATCATTATCTGAATTTGCCTTTTGATTTGTCCAACGTGATGTTCATCCTGACAGCAAATATTACAGACACCATCCCCTCAGCCCTTTTGGACCGCATGGAAGTTATTCATCTTTCCGGTTACACTGAAGAAGAAAAGCTGACAATTGCTGAACGATTTTTACTGCCCCGGCAGATAAGCGAAAACGGTCTTAAACCAAAAAATATTCATATCAGTCAGGGGGCCTTACAATTAATCATTCGTGAATATACTTCTGAAAGTGGCTTAAGAAATCTTGAACGTGAACTGGGTAGTATCTGCCGGAAAGTTGCCCGTAAGATTGCCGAGGGTGAAAAAGGGTCTTTCCGGATTACCCGAAACAATCTTTACGGCTATCTTGGTGTTCCCAAATATATTCCTGAAATGGATCAGGAGGAAAGTCAGGTGGGCTTGTCTACCGGGCTGGCCTGGACATATGAAGGTGGTGAAGTTCTTTATGTAGAGGCGGCCCTGATAGGCGGTAAGGGAGAACTCATATTGACCGGCCAGATTGGGGAAGTAATGCAGGAATCCGCCCGTGCAGCCCTCAGCTATGCCCGTTCCAATTTAAGTGCGTTGGGGGTTGATGAAAATATCTTTGAAAACCTGGACCTCCATATTCATGTGCCTGCCGGTGCTATACCAAAGGATGGCCCATCGGCGGGTGTTGCCATGGCAACCGCTTTGATTTCAGCCCTTTCCAATAAACCGGTCAACAACCTTGTTGCCATGACCGGAGAGATTACTTTACGCGGAAGAATACTTCCGGTGGGAGGATTAAAGGAAAAAGCGCTGGGTGCATTAAGAGGCGGTATTCGTGTTGTCATCATTCCGGATAAAAACAAAAAGGATCTGACTGAAATTCCCAAAAATATCCGGCGCAAACTGAAATTTATTCCGGTAACTCACATGGATCAGGTTCTGCCAATTGTCTTTGATGAAGATCCGACAAAGTCATGATTTATGTACATTCTAGCTGCTGATACCGCATCTCGTAGTTGTAGTGTCGCGATCATCTGCGATGACATCCTGGTTGCTGAAATGACAGTTCACTTGCGGCAAACCCATTCGAAGCATCTACTCGAAATGATTCACCGTATAATGATAATTTCAGGACTGCGTTTTTCGGATCTGGATGGCTTTGCAATCAATCGGGGACCGGGAAGCTTTACAGGAATTCGTATCGGTATCAGTTGTATGAAAGGATTGGCTTATGCTCTGGATAAACCGATAGTTGGAATATCCGGTCTTGAAACATTGGCAACCCAGGCAATGGTATCATCATTGGTATCTGCTCATAGCCGGATGATCTGCCCGGTTTTGGATGCCCGGAAACAGGAGGTCTATATCGGTCTTTTCGAACTTGATGGCAACCGGTTAATTCAAAAACAAAAAGAAGGGGTTTGTCGTCCCGAACAAATTGGAAAGATAGTTAAAGGTCCTTGTTTTTTTATCGGTGAAGGTGCCATGCGTTACAAAAAAATTATCACAAGCCTTCGGGGCAATTTATCTACCTTTGCTCCTTCTTTACAAAATTATATCAACGCCCGAACTATCGCTTATCTATCGCTGCAACGGTTTAACAAAAATGATTCTGATACCATTGCTGCACTTAACCCTACCTATATTCGAAAGTCGGATGCAGAATTGAAACTCATTAATGATAATAACCCCCCCCTGACTTATTGAACAATTAATATTGCCGGTTGCCGTTATTACCGGTTGCATAACTCTCCTCTAAAGTTCCCGGGATAACAGGAAGTAATTCGGCACGGGGAGGTTTAAAATTTAAAACCGTATTTAAAAATATGATCACGATTTGATAGGTTACCCCCCAAAGTATCTCAGTTTCCCCGTAAGTTTGATGAATAAAACAGGGAAACTCATCAAATTTTCGTTTAAACTTTCGCTTTAAACGGCAAGGATAAAAAATCCGGTAGCGGGCATAAGCAGTTCTGTTCAGAAATGCGCGCAGGGGAATACACACAATTTTTTCAACCTCCCAATTCGGGAAAAACCGTCTTTGGCAGGTTACCCATCCGGTCATTGGAAAAATTTCCCGTTTAAACATTCGCAACCGTTGAGACGGTAACGGACCCAAAAAGTTTACCATCAGCGGATTTAAACGCATCTCCTCGAAACTTTCCCGTAAACTGGTAGCCAGAAGAAGATTCAGCCAATGGGCTTCTTTCGGGCGTTTAATTTTCCATCTTTGCCAATAGGGCCAACGAACCAACGGAGAAAACGGAAATCTCAGTATTTTCCCCATTGTTCGGTCAATTTTCAAAGACATACTGCCCCCCGGACAACAAAGATCACCCGATTGTTTCACCTGCACAGATCTTTTGTTGAGGATGAGGCACGGTTCCGGACGATTGCCGTTTACATCATACATTCCCAGAAGAAACAGAACCGACGAAGCCAGTAAAGAGTTATCTTTGGTATCTGGTAAAAAAGACTCCTTTCGGTTTCTTTTTTCGAGAACTGTTATAACATGACGTTTCAACCTGTTTGGTGTTGTTAATAGTTCCAGCAAACTTTCAGCCTATCATTTTTTCACAGTTAAATTAAAAAATGCAGCCGCATTTTCGCGGGCAAACCGGTTACGAACATTTTCCGGGAATGATGAATCATTGATAAACGTATTCAAATCTTCATAAAAATCAGACCCTGAATCTGTATTGCACATGATTCGATCCTGGTATTCTGGATAACGATCGATGATTTTTTTCAAATCATTGAAACCGGACTTGGAAGGACTTAGCGTAATACCGGCCCAATAGTGTTTTTTTAGAACCCAGGCAATGGTTTGGGGCGTACAATGATCGATCACCGTAATATCCTCAAGCCCGGAATAGGAATTGAGGATGGAAATAATTTGAAGTGTAATCTCAGCCTTGTTCTCCCTGGGAGTATGAACGCCGATACGCATTCCTTTGGCCTTATATTTACTACCTAAAGCCAATTGTTCCGCAAATATTAATTTTTCGCTTCTCCGACCGGTCTCCAAACCTATTTCTCCGATTCCCAGACATAAAGGATCATCTAAATAAGGAGCCAAAAGCGGCTCAACATCGAGTACCTGTAAATCCGGTGGAATATTTCGCGGATGCACACCGGTGAGAAAATGACACCGTAACCCCTTGCTATTCAGTTTCCTGATGGTCTCAGCCTGATGTTGAAGGTATTTTTCCAACTCCTGAATTGATTTGATATGTTGAGAATAGGCCCAGGAGACAACAAGAAAACTACGGGTTTTCAACCACTCAATTCGCCCGGGATTCTCCTCGAATATATGATCAAGGTGAACATGACTGTCAATAAACAGTTGATCCGTATCACTCATCAATAATCCTCCGTTATAAGATTGACCAAACCATATCCGATTATTTAGTGCCCGAACGAAAACCAGTATTTTTCGTTCAGGCACTATTTGTGAGTCGACTTTTTATTGTTACTCAAAAGTGCTCTCCATTTGTCAAGGCGTTGCTTGACAATCTTCTCATATCCCCTTGATGTCGGAAAATAAAAAAAATTGCCTTGGATTTTTTCCGGAAGATATTCCTGAAAAACGACTCCCTCCTCGTAATCGTGGGCATACTTATAGTGTTTGCCATATCCCATTTCTTTCATCATCCGGGTAGGCGCGTTGCGAAGGTGGTAGGGAACCGGAAGCGCTCCAAAATTTCTGGCAGCCTTCCTGGCTTCTTTGTAGGCAACATAAATGCTGTTGCTTTTTGGAGCGGTTGCCAGATAGACAGCTGCCTGAGCCAGGACTAATTCCCCTTCCGGAAAGCCGAGGAACCGAAAAGAGGACATCGCATTGACGGCTACCGTCAGTGCATGGGGATCTGCGTTCCCCACATCCTCCGATGCAAACCGAACCATACGCCGGGCAATATATAGTGGATCTTCTCCGGCAAGCAACATCCGACACATCCAGTACAGTGCCGCATCGGGATCACTTCCGCGAAGGCTTTTATGGAAAGCGGATATCAGATTAAAATGTTCATCTCCGGTTTTATCATACAAAAGGGCCTTTTTTTGTAATATCTTTTCCAAATCTTCAAGTGTAATTTTACAAGATGCGGTTGTATCCTCCTGAACTAACTTATCCCCGGAACATCTCAATGTTACGACCGCTTCGAGATTATTAAGGGCAACCCGTGCATCACCGTCAGCAATTTTTATCAGATAATTAAATGCCTCCGGATGTATTTCTATCCGGGTAGCACCAAGTCCTCTCTCACAATTTTTCAGAGCAGAATCCATGACATAAGCAATTTCTTGTTCAGACAACGATTGAAAGGTGATTACCCGGCATCTGGATAGTAAGGGGGAGATGACTTCAAATGATGGATTTTCGGTGGTTGCACCGATCAGGGTAATCAAACCGGTTTCCACATGGTGCAAAAATGCATCCTGCTGAGCCTTGTTGAACCTGTGTATTTCATCGACAAAAAGAATTGTTTTTCTCTGAAATTGCTGTTGTTTTTTTGCCTCCTCTATGACGGTCCGGATATCCTTCACGCCGGATAAAACCGCTGAAAAATGAATAAAATGAGATTTTGTCTCCTGAGCCATAATTCTTGCCAGTGTTGTTTTACCGCATCCAGGAGGCCCCCATAAGATCATGGAGAAAATTCGGTCATTTTCAATAGCCGATCTGATGAGACTTCCAGGCCCTACCACTTTCCGCTGACCGATAAATTCATCAAGATTTCGGGGACGCATTTTTTCAGCCAGGGGTTGCTCATCGTTATTTTCCGGCTTGTCAAAAATGTCTTTTGTGGTTTTCACTTATCAGACTCCACATTTTTATGGCAGCATTGTTGAAATCAGAGTGTATGCTGTTATTTTGTTATTATTTTCTGATCTTTTTGTTTTCAGTTTCACCACTGCGCTTTCTTAAAAAAAGCCGAATCGGTGTTTTATCCAGCCCTCCTTCTTCCCGGATACGATTCATTAAAAACCGGATATAGGAAAAATGAATATGTTCCGGGTAATTGACAAAACAGACAAAACTAGGCGGTGCAACAGAAACCTGAGTGCCGTAATAAAACTTAATCCGTCGGCCTCTGACCAGAGATGGTTGGTTTTGAGTCACCGCGTTTTCGATAATTCTATTGAGTTTTCCCGTCCCGATTCGGGTTGTATATTGATGATAAACCTCCTGAATAACTTTAAATATCTTTTCAACCCTCAGACCGGTTTTGGCGGATATGCTGATTACAGGCGCATAGTTTAAAAACTTCGATTTCATTCTCAGTTCATTTATGTACCACTTGGCGGTATGGATATCTTTTTTCACCAAGTCCCATTTATTCAGCAAAAATATGGTTCCACAGCCCCGCTCGTGGGCATAGCCGGCAATGGTTATATCCTGCTCCGTGATTCCTTCACCGGCATCCAGAATTACAAGTGCAACATGGCATCGTTCCAGACTTTTGATCGCCTTGATGACAGAAAATTTTTCAAGCTTTCCGGTCACCCTTCCTTTTCTTCGAATACCGGCTGTATCGATAAACTTGTATAATTGACCTTCTCTCTGAAAGAATGTATCAACAGCATCACGGGTTGTACCGGGAGTATTATCGACCACCATTCGCTGCTCGCCCAGAATGCGATTAATTAATGATGATTTCCCTGCATTCGGTCTTCCGACAACCGCTACCCTGATGGCATCTGTGCCGCTATCTGCTTTTTTTTGATCAGGAAATACCGCCGTCAGATTGTCCAGAAAGTCCCGCACACCATAACCATGTTCCGCCGAGACAGGATAAAGATGCTCAATTCCCAGCAGGTAAAAATCATAAAGTTCGTCTTCTTTTTCCGGACCATCGATTTTGTTGACAACAAAAAATATCGGCTTTTCTAGGTTCCTCACGACTCCTACCAACTCGGTATCAAACGGTGACGGTCCTGATTTGGCATCTAAAATCAGGACAATGACATCAGCCGATTCAATAGCTTGATTGACCTGTAAACGAATTTCACTGGCGAAGTGGTCTTTATCACCGGATAAATACCCGCCGGTATCTACGACAGTAAATTCATAGCCATCCCATTTTCCATCTCCATAATTGCGATCCCTGGTAACTCCGGCAATATCATCTACAATCGCAGCTCTCGAATGGGTAATACGGTTAAACAGGGTGGATTTTCCCACATTGGGACGTCCTACCAATGCAACGATCGGCTTCATAATCCCTCATTAGGTTCGTGACAAAAAATATGGTGTGATTATTCCTGTCATGATCCTTCGTTTAATAAAAATTGTTTCAACTATTCAACAAATGACACATTTTAATCTATAGCCAATGTAAAGAAAATTGTCAAAAATTGTTGAAAATATCAATTTATAAAGTACGAAATATTTGGACTAATGATCAAATAATTATCCGGATATTTCGGAATAATCTAGTGCCCGAACGGATTTTCATTGCGTCATCTATATCTTATTTAAATATAAAAATTTGAAATAACTCATTATTTTATTATTCATTCCTTAATAATCGAAAAATTTTAACTTTGGCACTGAGTTTGCTTAATCTGTTTTTACATTCGAGTTGAGATCATAGCATATTTTGGATCATCGCTTATACTTATCAACCGATACACAATTTAGCGCGCACCGAAGCGCAAACTGGAGCCGGGAGTTTTGGAGATTCTCATTATGGACAGGGGGCAGGCATGGAATCACCTTAACTCCCGACTTCTCTTCCTTCTCAGCCATTCACAGCAATTCTAATTTTGACTCAAACATCAAGTTCCGATGCCGGACGTTAATAATCGCTATCGAAATCAGGATCGCTATCGCTATCGAATATGTTGTTTTTGAGGTGTATTCGATTTCGATCCCGATCCCGATAATGAATCATTTCTTTCCTTTGTTAAATATGTTATTCTAAAAAATTTTGAAGCGTTATAATTATTGGAAATCAAAAACAGGTGGTAGACTATTTAGGAACGTGGGAAGAAATATTTTATAACGTTTTCTTTAGCTATCAGTACAATAAAGGTTGTTTTTATGCTACGCGTTTTTCAAAAAGACATTTTAGATCCAAAACAATTTGTGGTTACTCTGGAACTGGTCCCCGGCCGTGAATCCACCGGCAGATCAGTTGATACGGTAATCGGTATCGCCAAGGATGCTTTTGCCGATGGGCGTATTTCTGCAGTTTCTATTACCGACAATCCCGGTGGAAATCCATCATTGAGTCCTGATGCAATCGGCTATCGAATTTTTTCTATTGGAATGGATGTTATTGTTCATTTTACCTGCCGGGATATGAATCGTGTGGGAATGGAAAGCAGGGCGTTGCAACTGGCTATGATGGGCATGAAAAATATTCTGGCGCTTACCGGCGACTATTCAGGAAAAGGCTTCGGTGGCCAGGGCGCACCGGTATTTGATCTGGATTCAGTCAATTTGCAAATTATGCTGAGGATGATTGGGGAACGGATTAATGCTGCCGGCGATCCGGATGCTTTTTTCACCGGCTGTGCGGTTTCCCCGTTTAAATGGACCGAAGGTGAGTGTGTGGCCCAATACGCCAAGTTAAACCGAAAGCTGGCGGCCGGCGCTCAGTTTGTTATCACTCAATTGGGTTACGACGCCCGAAAATTCCAGGAATTGATCCATATTCAGCGTCATATGGATCTGAAAGTACCCACCATGGGATCGGTGTACGTGCTTACCCCAAGAGCCGCTCAAATAATGAAACAGGGGAAAATTCCCGGTGTCGTCGTAACTGATGCTCTTCTTAAAACTGTTCAAAAAGAATGGAGCAACAAAAATCAAGGCCGTACCGCCGCCATTGAACGGTCGGCACGTCTGGGAGCTGTTCTTCAGGGCCTGGGGTACCGCGGAATTCACATCGGCGGCATTCATCGGGACTTTTCTACGGTCGGTAAAATTTTGGACCGTATGGCTCAAATTAAGGATGACTGGCGCGAGTTTTTGCCCCAGTTCAATGACACGCAGATCAGAGGATTTTATGCCTTTCGTGAAAGTTCAGCCGTTTCTGTGTCGACACCGGTTTTCGGACACTACCACCCGCCGGTGACAATTATGGATCGGCTGCTATATTTTCTGATGCGTCGTTTCCATAATATTTTTTTTACTTTCAATTCTCCATTGGCACCGATTTTTCAGATACTTTGTCGAAAGCTGGACAAAAGCAAAACCAGTCAGCGATTTGTAAACATCGTTGAGCATATTATCAAACACTTGCTGCTTGGATGTCTGCAATGCGGTGACTGCGCCATTCAGCACGTTGGTTTTTTGTGTCCTGAGTCAGGATGTCCCAAGCACACCCGTAATGGTGCCTGCGGAGGAAGCCGGGACGGCATGTGTGAAGTGAATCCGGAACGACGGTGCGTCTGGTTTCGGGCCCACAGTCGTCTGGTCACTGATGGAAACGTAACAGAATTGTGCCATGGATGTGTTCCTCCCCGTATGTGGGAATTGAATAATACTTCTTCCTGGTTGAATTTTCATCTTCATCGGGATCACCAGAGTAACGGTGGTGAAATTGCAAAATTCTGTCGTCAAACACAATGCAGGCTGATGCCCCACGACAAAAAAAATCTTTCTTGACATAAAAGCAGTTTTGAGCATAAATCTTAATTTAATTTAAGAATAACTTTTACGGAGGACGAAACAAACCAATGGTAGAACCATTTACGATAACCGACTGTGCATTGAGTGTTATCGCTACCGGGGAGAAGGCTTACAATCTTCGTGATCTGCACGATCGCCTGCAACGTCTGGATGATCAGGAAATTATGTTTTTTCATTTTTGGGATGGCTTGTTACGTCCGGACTTCATGGATCCTGAATATCAGAACGATTTTGCCTCCTGGGCCGTTCATGACCTTCATGATCCGAGACTGGCAGAACGTCTGTCAATTCTCAATCCCGGCAACTTCCCTACTATGCGCTCATTAAGACAACGGGTCATTGAAATCATCGAAGACCGGATGGACGAAGGGGATTTTGATCCGCGCATCGATGCTGCCAATCCGTTTTTTCTGATGCGCTCGCAAATTGTAATTTTTGATACCCGAAAACACATAAAAACTCCGGAAGAATTAGGACACTTTATTCCTCATATGTCCTTGGGTAGTATATTTTACCATTTCATTGATGCCTGCCGTCGGACCAAATCCGGACATAATGATTTCAGCGAATGGTTATGGGCATGGGATGATCACCATCGTCGTCTGGGATATGCCATCGCTGCCATGGATCCGTATTTCAAAAGTCTTATGGAAATCCGGGAACAACTCGGCAACCTTTTTTCCAGGCATTTAGGCGTTACATCCACACCTGAACAGAACCTTGAACCGTCAGCAGTGAACAACGGACAATGAAATTTACCTGCTCACTGCTTACTGCTCACTCTAAACAGAACAGATTGCAACATCATGACTAAAATGCTCGAACAATATGCCAGCGTGGTAGGAGATGATATTATTGATTCTTTGCGTTTACTTGCAGAACCATTATCCGGTATGCGCGTTGTTCATGTTAATTCAACCCGTGAAGGCGGTGGTGTAGCAGAAATTCTCCATCGTCTGATTCCGCTTAAAAAAGAACTGGGCATAAATGCCAGTTGGGAGGTCGTCACCGGTGACGCTGATTTTTACCAATGCACCAAAAAAATGCACAATGCACTCCAGGGAGATGATGAGGAAATCAGTGATGAGCTGTATGCGCATTATGAGAAAATGAATGCCCAAAATCATGAACGGCTGGCTCCGATACTTTCCCAGGCGGATGTGGTAGTGATTCATGATCCGCAACCGGCTGCCTTGATACAATTCTATCCTGAACGAAAGAGTAAGTGGATATGGCGCTGTCATATTGATGCCAGCGCTCCGCACCGTCCGGTCTGGCGCTATCTGGAAAAACATGTTATCAAATATGATGCTGCGGTGTATTCTTTGCCGGCGTTTGCCCAACCCATGGAAAATCCTTTGTATATTATTCCACCCAGCATTGATCCGCTCAGCGAAAAAAATGTGTCTTTGCCGGATGATGAAATCGACCGTGTGAGAAATACCTATGACATCGATCCGGAACGGCCGGTTATTTGTCAGATATCGCGGTTTGATCGGTTTAAGGATCCGGTTGGGGTCATAGAAGCCTACCGGATGGCCAAAGCCTTCGGTCCTCCGCTACAACTGATTCTTGCCGGTGGAGGTGCTGCCGATGACCCGGAAGGTGAAGAGGTATTTCGTGAAGTAGAGGCGGCGGCTGATGATGATCCCGATATTCATCTGTTGATGCTGCCTCCGGACGCCCACCGAACGATCAATGCCTTGCAGCGGATTGCCGATATTGTACTTCAAAAGTCCCTCAAGGAAGGATTCGGTCTGACAGTCACTGAAGCGCTCTGGAAAGGAAAACCAGTGATCGGAGGCAATGTGGGCGGAATTCGCATCCAGATAGTCAACCACATGAACGGTTTTTTGGTCAACTCTCCCGAGGGTGCGGCATTGCGCATTCGTTATCTGCTAACCCATACCAATCGGATGGCCGCCATGGGAAATAATGCCAAAGACTTCGTCATTGAAAATTATCTGCTGACCAGACATTTGAGAGAGTACCTGACACTGATGTTAAGTATTATTTCAGGATCACACGATCGCATTGAGTTGTCCCGCCAATTTCAATAAACGTTGACTTTCAATTTGATTTTTATTTCAGCAATGGCTGTTGAACTATTTGGTAAATTTTCTTAGGTAAAACTTATTTTTTCCATATTTTGTTTCAATCAGCAAGCCTTGATCTATCATCCGGTGAATTGTATCCCAATTGGTATCCGCCTGGTCTAAAAATTTTTCAACTGAATCCTCCCGCATGGGGTGAACAGATGTAATGCTAAGAATATCCGCTTCGATATTTCCGGTTAAAGCAAAAGCATTTCCTTCGTATCCGGTCAGATATTCAACATCTTGTACAGTTTCTTCAAATATCTGATAAGCTCGGTTTATTATATGCTCATCTGGCGATCGAACCCATTTTTCTGCAGGAGGTCTTGTGGGAATAGACAAATAGGCTATATTTGGCTGAAGTAACCCCAAAAAACCGGCTGTTGCTTTAAGCGAATCATTTGTGTCATTCACATTTGCTATAAGCATGGTTTCTGTTATTAACTTCCCGTTAAATGCTTTTACAAACGCCAAGGCTTCATCAAGAATGGAAGATAATTTCAGCAAGCGATGGGGGCGGTCTACTTTCCGCCAGATTCTTTCATTAACAGTATCAACTTTCAACGAAACCAGGTCAGACTTCATCAATGCACACCTTACCTCCTTTTGCCATATCAGGGAAGTATTGGTAATGACAGCAATAGGAATACCCAATGACTTTAAAAGGTCAATTTCTTGTTCTAAATTGATGTCCAGCGTCGGCTCTCCATCGGCCACAAATGTTAAATAATCAATTTTTTCTCTGGCTTTCCTGGTTTCCTCCAGCTTATTTTGCACAGCATTTAGGATTTTTTCCGGTTGATAAAATGCCTGCCGGTCCGATTGTATCTGGATCGTACGTCCCAATTGACAATAAAGACATGAATAACTGCAAATCTTGGGTGGAATATTATTGATTCCCACACTGCGTCCTAATCTTCGTGATGGTATAGGACCGAATATAATTGATTGATTTTTTTCCATTTTTTTATTTTCTGATTAATTATTCATTATGATTTTCTTGTTATGGGTTATCCGTCCCAATATAAAAATAAGGACGAAATTTTTCTAACCTTTTGGGACCAATTCCTTTTACCCTAATCAACTCATCTACCTCTTTATAAGGTCGTCCGCCAATAATCCGTGCTGAAAGAACCGGGCCGATTCCCTTGACAGTCATTAGTTTTTCTCTATTGTCATTATTTAAATCAAGCAAGCATGGTGAATATTCAACTTTTTCAGATTTTACGGTGTCCACATCATCGAACACCCCATCATTGGTCTTAAACTGAAACGGTTCAGTGGAAAAACAAGCAGAAATCGGCAGATGATCAGAATAGCCTTCACCCAAATGTCTGCCCTTACCACTTCTTGCCCGTTGCCAGCGGTAGACAGCATTTTCTTTGAACAAATAATCAGCCTGAAACTTATTAAACGAATTGTCAATGTAAGAAATGCCCTTATTATCGTAAAGTCCTTTAGATACGATAATATTATCCGGAGTTTCCTTTTTTCCAAAAAAATTATAGGACCAACGCCTGCTGTTGCTCACTTCAAGCCACAAATTATACAGATAATCATCTTTGGGCTGTTTTGTCAGTATTTTCTCATTAACCAGATCGGTCCCCTTAATCGTCTTTAAGATATGATTGATTCCTGTAATCCCCCTGGTATCGTTAAGCCTGTCCGAATTTCGAATGGTTTGATATTCATTATAATTTGAGTTAAAATCACCTATCAGTATAAAGTCAACATTTTCTTGCAGTTTATCAATTTCTTTTCTAAGCGCTTTGGCATCATCTATCCGCATACTTTCAGGGCCTCGTTTAGACTTCCAGTGATTGATAAACACAATAAACTGATACCCATCAATATCCAGCGTTACTTTAAGAATACTTCGGGCGGCGCTGTTATCAGGCAGTATTTCTTCTTTCATAAGAATGGGAAATTTGGACAAAACAGCACATTTGATAACTGTATCCCTGAAATCTGCAATTTTAACATAAGGATAATTCACACCGAATGCTTTCAGTCTTTTCTGTAACGTCATGAGAGCTCTTTGGGATTCTATTTCCTGTAACGCAACGACATCACTTCCCAAATCCTTTATGACTCTGGCGATATGGGTAAACTTAACAGCGGCAATATTTCGGGTCCAACCATAGCCGGTATAAGGAATATACTCCGGATATTCCGTTCCATTTGTGTGAAGGTCAAAAAGATTTTCCACATTATAGCTTGCAACTTTAAAGCTTTTTGCTTCTACTGATGAAACAAAACACAAAAAAGTAAACACCGTTAATACAATTATGGTTATCCGGCATTTAAACATTACATAATTCATATAAAGTTTGTGATGATGTTTGGGTATCAAATCTGTCGGGAGCATCTCAATCAAAAATTGTTTCGCCGATGTTGCGATAACTTTTTTAATGCTGAATTTTCACCACATATTTAAAAACGCTACCAGATAAAATTTCAGGCAAAACTCCGGCAACATCTTCAAGGCTGATATACCGTTCAATCAAAAGATTCACGGTATCCTGATACGTATTGAGTATATCGAGTGATAAGGCGATTTGTTCTCTGGTGCAACCGTAAGCTCCGGTTACTCTCAACTGCCGGTAGTGGATTTCATTGATGGCTTTCATAATTTCAGAGGCCGATATATCATCTCCAGGCATTAACCCGCTGAAAACACAAAAACAACCTCCGGAACGTAATTTTCTTATGCCCTTCAGAAAAGTGTCCGGAGAAGGCGCTGCGTTTATGGCGGCATCAAAGCCTAAACCGGAGAAG
>JAGYNR010000051.1 GCA_018399715.1 Desulfobacterales bacterium
CCGACCGACAAAGGTAAGACAGTATCAATCCTTTTTCACCAACGGTTTTGATTTATACCCGGAAACAAACCGCTTTCCAATCAACAGAGGAAAAACCGCATGCTTTTTGAACAGTTGATCGGCAACCTGATCCAGGGTCTTGTTTTGGGAGCTGTTTACGGTATGGCGACCATGGGACTCAGTCTTATTTTCGGTGTACTGAAAGTGGTCAATGTGGGACATGGGGCATTTATTATGGTGGGTGCCTTTATTGCGTTGTGGCTGTTCAGTGTCCTGGGAATCAATCCGATTTTGGCTATCCCCGTAGCATTTGCCTTCGGTCTCGGATTAGGTCTTTTCTTTTATTTTACCACTATTAAGCGATTAATCAAAGCCCCTGAGCTGGCAACACTTTTGGCAACTTTTTCCATCGGGGTTTTACTGCAGGAATTTGTTAAGCAGATTTTCGGCTCGGAATTTAGAGGATATAACTGGGAAGTTGGAAAAATCGATCTGGCCATCACTGTATTGCCCATGTCTAAATTATATGCCTGCCTAGGCAGTATTTTGATTGCGGTTATCCTCTATATTTGGTTTAAGAAAACACGGGCGGGAACGGCCATGCGCAGTGTCGTCGAAGATAGCGAGGGAGCGCGGGTCTGCGGCGTTAATGTGGATGGTGTTTATGCGGGTAGTTTTGCTCTGGGCATAGGTTTGACAGTCGCAAGTGGTGTCCTGTTGACCATGTTTATTCCCGTGGGAATTAATCCCTATATGGGGGGAGGATACACCCTAAAAGCGTTTGTCATTGCTGTGCTGGGAGGATTGGCTTCTCCTTATGGAGCCTTTTTCGGAGGATTAATATTCGGTCTTATCGAAAATGGTTCTTATACGTTATTTGCTCTTATTCCCGGCGTTGAACCATTTGCCTTGACTCGCTTTTTTTCCTTTCTGATGTTGCTGATAATTCTTTTGATCAGACCGACCGGATTGCTGAGTGAAAAATGAGAAAAAAATATCTTCCGATTATACCCGTGATAATTGCCTACCTGGTACTGTTTCTGGTCGGCAAAAATGTTTCAGGAACATGGCAGTTAGTGGCAACGCTTCTTTTTTACTGTGCACTCGGCCAGGCATTCAATATTTTTATGGGAATGACCGGCTACGTAGATTTTGGCTATGTTGCGTTTATGGGAATGGGAACCTACGGGATGGCACTTGGCATTACCCGGTTTGTTTTCCTTCAGGAATACGGCGCTGTCATTATTGTCATCGGATTTCTTCTGGCACTTCTCATGTCCACCCTCTTGTCCATCGCCGTCGGAGCGGTAGCCCTTAGACTCAGAGGTGCATATTTTGCAATTGCAACCATCGGTGTCAACGAGGGATTCAGGTTTCTGATCGAAGGTGCCAGGATATGGAACGGCTCTGAAGGAATTATTTTTATGTCTCAGTTGAATGATATTTTAGGACGAGATGCCGCCAGTGCTCTGTCTACGTTTTGGGCAGATGTCATGGTATTGGTGATTGCCTTTTTAGCGGCATTGACGACATTGTTGTTTATGAGAAGCAAAATCGGATATGCACTGACGGCGCTCCGAGAGGATGAGGATGCCGCCAAAGTAATGGGAATTAATGTCACAAAATATAAAATAATCGCCTTTATTACCAGTGCCTGTTTTGCCGGTTCACTGGGAGCCGCCTCATGGGCTTTAAAAACTCCTTATGTATTTCCTCCCGAAGTATTTGAAATTCATTATACCATTGAAGCGATTATTATTGTTCTTCTGGGAGGAGCGGGTACATTACTGGGACCTGTAGCCGGAGGATTGATATATGGCATCTCAAAATATTATCTGTCTATTTTCATCCCCGGATTTCAACTGCTTATTTTTGCACCGATTATTATAGTTATTATCGTTTTATTTCCCCAGGGAGTCGTAGGTATGCTCAGAGACTATACCAAAAATACGGTTGTCGGCAGGTTCATTGTATAGGAGGTGAAGACATGAGTCTTTTGCAGCTAATGGGGGTTACCAAACGGTTTGGGGGACTGGTTGCTGTCAACGATGTAAGTTTGGAAATAGCATCAGGACAACTGGTCGGTATTGTTGGTCCAAACGGGAGCGGGAAAACAACTCTTTTCAATGTGATCAGCGGTGTTTTTTTTCCTGAGGAAGGCAGGGTTTTTTTTGATGGTCAGGATATTACCAGGCTTCCGTCATATAAAAGGGCACCAATGGGAATCGGCCGCACTTTCCAGATTCCTCGTCCGTTCGGCTCTGCCACTGTTAGAGAAAATGTTGCGGTGGGAGCTATGTTTGGAACCCTTGGCCATCAGTTAAATGTAAACAAGTCCCTAAAAATTGCAGATGATATTATCGAAAAGGTAGGCTTGGCAGATCACAGAAACAAGTTGGCAGGTATGTTGACACCTGTTGAGAAAAAATTGATGGAAATCGCCAGGGCGTTGGCAATGAAACCGAAACTGCTCATGATGGATGAAGCAATGGCCGGCATGCATCCAAATGACATTGACCAGATGGTTAATTTCATAAAGAAAATCACACAAGAAGAATCTCTGGCGGTGGTTGCAATGGTGGAACATATTATGCGGGCTGTAACCGGCATGGCGGAAAAAGTTATTGTTTTGCACCAAGGGTCAAAGTTGGTCGATGCTCCTACCAAAGAAGCACTGCAGGATGAAAGGGTTATGGAAGTTTATTTTGGAAAATCGGTGGAGGCACTATAATGTTGGAAGTCAAGGAGTTGGAATCCGGCTACGGCCCGATGCAGGTTTTATGGAAACCGAATCTTTATGCTGAAAAAGGGAAGATTACGTCTCTTTTGGGACCAAACGGTGCCGGGAAAAGTACATTGCTTGCAACGGTTTTTGGTTCAGTAAAGCCGTGGGGCGGCCATGTGATTTATCAGGGTCAGGAGGTCACCCAACTGCCGACCCACAAAAAAGTGAATGCCGGTCTGGCGTTGGTGCCGGAGGGAAAGCACCTGTTTCCCAATATGAGTGTTTATGAGAATTTGAGCATGGGAGCTTATCCGAAAAAAGCACTGGCATGTAAGGATGCTTCATTGGAATTGGTATATTCGTTGTTTCCCAGATTAAAAGAGCGTCATAAACAAAAAGCCGGTTCATTAAGCGGAGGAGAGCAACAAATGGTCACTATCGGCAGGGCGTTGATGACCTGTCCAAAACTGATTATGCTTGATGAACCCAGCCAGGGACTTGCCCCTCTTTTGGTGGATATGATGTTTGAAACTGTTTTAAAAATGAAAGAAGAAATCGGTTTGACCATACTCCTGGTCGAACAAAATGCCCGTGCATCAATAGATGCTGCCGATTATGTTTATATTATGCACGAAGGAACCACAAAATTTCATGGACTGCCTGAAAAGATTCGTGAATCGGATAAAATCCGTGAAGCTTATCTGGGTAGTTGATTGGATCATCCCCGTTATTTTTTTCTCCTATCTCCTCTTCCCGCACGGGATAATACAGCGCAGCCGTTTTCTCTATGCGAGTTACAAAGATTTCGATCTATATATCTTTGGGGTACAAGGGTAATCCTTGGAAATTGACCCAAGGGACTTTTATCTACAATAAGCGTACATCCATAGGCTTTTTCCAGGGTTTCATAGGTAAGAACCTGTTCAGGAGAACCAAAACGAATAATTTTACCTTCTTTGAGAAGCAAAAGAGAGTTTGCATATATAGCCGCCAGGTTGACATCGTGGGAAACCATCACAATAGTGACACCTTTTTCCAATTGAAGCCGTTCCATGAGATCCATTACCTTGACCTGATGGGCTAAATCTAATGCCGCCGTGGGTTCGTCCAACAGAATAATTTCCGGTTCCTGACAGATCGCCCGGGCGATAAAAACCCGCTGCTGCTCACCCCCACTGAGTTGATCCAGTTTTCTTCCCGCCAGATGTTCTACCTCTGTAAAGGCCATAGATTGCCTGGCGATTTTTGTATCAGAGCGATTGTCAAGGCCAAGCAGGCCTTTATGCGGCGACCTTCCCATGAGAACCACCTCCTCGACAGTGAACGGAAACTCCATAGCAGACATTTGGGCAACCATTGCTACTGTTTTGGCTAATGATCTTCGTGTAAAGTGATCAATAGGCTTTCCCAAAACGATAACCTGACCCATTGAGGGTTTGTGAATCCCTGCGATTAGTTTCATCAGGGTAGTTTTACCAGACCCATTGGGACCGATAATAATAAAGAAAGTACCCTTTCGAATAAAAACAGAAATATCTTCAAGCACTGGTCGATCTTCATAGCTATGGGTTACCCCATTGATTTCAATGGCAACATCCATTTTATAGCTCTCCTTTTTTTCAAATCCAGTTGAGAGTTGTGGTTTTCCAATCCTTTAAATCTTTGACAGTATCCTTAATTTCCCTTCAACAGACGAATTTACGCAACTTGACAGACTTTTTCTACAATGATATTGAAAATTATTTTATAAATGGTGTCAGTCAAGCAACAGTTTTTTTAATTTGTGGAAAAAGCCTCAGTGGACGAACATAGAGATATAACATTGGCAAAAAAACATATATATCGAATGACTCCTCAGCGAAAAGTAATCCTGGAGGAAGTCAGAAAGATGAATAATCATCCGAGTGCCGATGAAATATACGAGGCAGTACGGAAAAAACTTCCGCGAATCAGCCTGGGAACTGTATACAGAAATCTTGAAATTTTGTCTGAACAAGGTGAAATACAGAAATTAGAATTAACCGACAGTGTCAACCGGTATGATTGGGATACCCGTAAACATTACCACATACGATGCGTCCGTTGCGGCAGGGTTGACAATGCACCGATAGCACCCATGCAGCAATTGGAAAATGAACTGTACGGTGCGACGGTTTTCACCATATTAGGTCATCGACTCGAATTTATCGGGCTTTGCCCCGAATGCTCCAAAAAACTCTCTTGCCTAAAAAATAATCCACCTGATAAATGAAGACATTTTGCATCTAAATTGCCGCAAAAGCTTTCATGGCGAAATCAACCCGATCAGTTGCACATGGGGTTAAATCCGGGTCCAGTTGTTCTATTTTTTTCAGGCGTGGCAACAGTCCGATTCCGTTGGCAACCTGGATCGTCAGACCAGGACGGGCATTTAATTCAAGAAGAAGCGGACCGGAGTTTTTATCAATTACCAAATCCGCACCGATATATCCCAGACCGGTGAGTTCAAAACTGCGAGCTGCCAGCAGGAGAAGATTTTGCCAATCCGGCACGGAAATTGTGTCCAAAACAATGTTTGTATCCGGATGATGGGTTATTCTGTTTGTATACTGAACCGCATGGAGACAGCGGCCGGTTGCAATATCGAGTCCGACCCCAACAGCACCTTTATGCAGATTCGCTTTGCCATCTGATGCCTGGGTGGAAAGTCTCAACATCGCCATCACAGGATATCCCTTAAAAACGATGATGCGTATATCCGGAACACCAGCGTAAGAAAGTTTTTCAAACATTTCGACAGGTTGTATGAGATCTTCAATGATAGCGATGTCTTGGCTACCACCCAGCGAATAAAGACCGGCTAGTATATTTGACAAGTGTCTTTTGATATCATGACAGCCAATGGGTTTGTCTGAGGATTTTATAAATACATCACCGTTTCGGCTCTTGATCACAAGGATGCCCTTTCCTCCCGCTCCCTTGGCAGGTTTAATGGCAAATCCGCTCAGTTTTTCCACCTGATACATAAAATTCGTAATTTCATACTGATAACGGATTATCCCCCGAAGCCGCGGTGTGGACAGATTAAACTTTTCCGCCAATAGCTTTGTATTTAATTTATTGTCTACCAGGGGGAAACTAGACCGTGAATTGTAACGACTGATATAAGCAACATTCCGACGGTTCATTCCCAGAATACCCTGCCTGCGAAGACGAAAAGGAGAAATCCACATATCAGGTTTTATTTCTCATTACCCTAAAACGTTTGAGTTCCGTTAATTTATAACCGGTATACTGGCCTGTCAAAAGAATCAATGCCAACAGAACAAGGTGGATTTCCGGAAAGTTAAATGTTAAATGCCGAATACTTTCCATGCGCATACACAGATAAGACAAAACTGCGACACTGATACTTCCAATCCCTTGTATCATGACTTCACGGCTGCCTTCTTCCTCCCACAGGATGCTCATACGCTCAATAGTCCAGGCGATTATAATCATGGGGAAAAAAGTTATTGTCAAGCCAATATTGAATCCGAGTTCATGTCCCAAAACGCTGATCATAGCAGTGAGATAAACGACCAAAACAATCAATGTCGATATTCTGGCTACCATTAAAAGGTTTAGTTTGGAGAGATAGCCGCGCAGCAACAGGCCGATACCAACAATCAGAATAAAGGCTGTCAGGCCAGGGATCAGGTTTGTCTGCAAAAAGGACAGAGCGATCAAAATCGGCATGAAGGTTCCCGAAGTGCGAATACCGATAATAATCCGCATAAATGTAACAATCAAAGCTCCCAACGGTAAAAGCAAAAGCAGCTTGAAAATACTTTGCTCTTCAAGAGGAAGATTATAAAGACTTAACCGGGAAAGTCCGCCTTCATTGAATTGCAACCGGGCCAGATCCATTGCCGGCATTGTCTGGTGAATCATGGAAAAATGAATCTCTGAATGAACACCGCCGGAGACATCCAGCAGGGATTTGCCTCCCCGATGCCACAAAAGGATATTTTCCGGAGACCAATGGACTCCGGAGTTGGGGTTTACCGGAATCCAGCGGTCATGATCAAAAATTTCGAGAACTGATTTAAGCGGTTGATATCTACGAAAATCCTGCAATTCCAAGCCCATCGATACCCGAGCGGGTATACCGGCATAATTTATAAGGCGCATCAGCAACGTCGTCAGATCATATTCACTTAAAAGCAGGGAAGCGTTCTGGTCTGGTTTTGGTGCCGATAGTTGTTTTGATAATTCACGAGTAAAACTACTTGGAGTGCTTGATTTTTCATAAGCCTGATCTACCAGTTGCTGAGCGGCAGTTTCCTGAAGTTCCTTCCAATAAACAACGCGCGGTTCGGGTACTTCCTTGCTTTGGGATATACGGCGGGTATCGGAATCGGCGACCATTTGCAGCTTATAGTATAACGTTTGCAATCCTGCTGCATGACGTCGGGTCCATTCGGCTCTTCGGCCATCTGGCACTTCAATTATGGAAAAACCATAACCTGTTGATGCAGCCTGTTCAGAAACCTGACGAAATTTTGGTTGAGGCTCCGGCAGGTCCAGGCTTACCCGAACCGGTCCTCCATCTGCGATGAAATCAATTCTTGCCTCAATCAGCCAGACTGATTTTTGCTCTCCGGGTAGAATGGGGATGTTCAATTCTGTGTGCCTAAGCCAGATAATGCTTAGCCCGGTGATAATCAAAATCAGAACCACCAGATAAAAGGCGGCTTTTGATATCATTTGGCGACGTCCTTAGTTTTTATTTTCTTCCGGCAGAGGATTGATAAATTTTTCGGCCACATCCACCAACATAAGATCCTGCAAAACATTTCGGCCGATCAGTACCTGAAAATCGAGGTGTGCACGGTCCTCAAGCGTGAATTCTTCAATAATTTTTAACCGGCCTATTTGTAGCTGTAATTCAATTACCGGTCGCCGATCTGCCTCGCTTGTAGATGCCTGAATAATTTTCACACGTCGGATTACCGGTTTTTCAACTTCATATAGGTTATCGGTTTTCGGATCTTTTATTTTGAAACGAACCCATTCGTCACCATCCCTTTCAAATGATTCGGTATCACGAGCATCCAGTGAAGAAGTTGTTGCACCCGTATCAATCCGGGCGTGAAAAATACGGCCCGGAGGAATCAACCGGACTTTTTCTATCCTGCCAACCAGAAGCTTATCAGTACTTACATTTTCTGAAAGGAATTGAGATTTGCGTTTCCAGTCAGTATTTGAAGGATATAACTTAGCTGATTTTGGGTTTGTTTCGTCCACTAAGAATTTTCCATTTGGTCGAAGCCATGCTGTGTGGTATATTTTTGCTATCTTTTGGTTTATTTCATCATGATTTTGTGTTATCAGATTTTCCATAAGTTGAAAAGATTGACTGTTTTTTTCCATAGTGTCAGTCAACAAGTTATGCTGTTTCTTGTATTTTTTTATCAGTTCATCCATCTTTTTAGATTGAAAATCCAGGCTGTGCTCTACAACAGTTAATCTTTCATTGATTGCGTCCAGGTCTTTTTTTTGCAAAATGAATCCACCAGCCGTACAAGCGCTATTAATTATTGCGATAAGAACAAGTATTAAGAATTTATGGTATAAACAACGATTAGCACGTATCATGGCAAATCCTGTATGGGTTAATTCAAACTTAAAAGATTAAAACTATGACAAAATTTAGGTAGGGTGTCAACCCCTCCGGAAAATAGGAATGTTCACAGGAAAAGGGGGTTATATGACAACTGAAATCCGCAATTTCTAAAGGATACGAACAATTTTACTGACAAAGGAGGTACATTACTAAATGATTTATGAATCATAATACTTAAAGGACCCTGTAAAGGAAGGCGTAAAATGAAAATATCAATACCGATTTGTCTCGTCTGCGTATTGTCCTTTATATCCTGCGACGGGTCATCATCTAATAGGGGAAACGGCTATGGATTGGATCAAACCTTCAATGGATCGGGTTATTTTACCCATCATAACGCCGCCGGTGGAAATTTTTCCGACCACGGCCAATCGGTTGCCGTTATGCCGGATGGCAGGATCGTCGTTGCCGGATACAGTTATAATGAAAACCAAAACAAGGACATGGCGGTATGGATGCTGAATCCGGATGGAACATTGGATACCTCTTTTAATGGAAAAGGTTGGTTCACTCACCATAATGCCGCAGGTGGAAACAGTGACGAATCCGGCAATTCTGTTGCAATCACAACAGACGGAAAAATTGTTGTCGCCGGATACAGCATGGGTGTTGATAGCATGAAAGCTGTTGTCTGGTGTTTAAATGAAGACGGCACATTTAATTCTTCATTCAATCCTATGGGTACTTCTCCCGGCTGGATCGTTCTTCAGGAACCGGATGTCGTGGAGGCTTTTAATCCATACATGACGCTAACTAGCCTTGCTGTAACAGATGATGATAAGATCATTGTTGCCGGTTCCCAGTCTTATGTAACTGACAGGAATGACCCTTACTTTACCTATAACCATGATCTGATCGTCTGGCGACTGATGTGGAATGGAACGCTGGACTTTTCGTTTAACGGAACCGGTATTTTTATGTTTGGTGCTGCAACCGAAGGCCGGTATTCTCACTGGATGTACTCTCCACAATCAATTACTGTTGATACAAATAAGAAAATCCTTATCGCAGGCTATCACATGAGCCCTACATCCGGTATTTCCTCTGGAGGGATTTGGCGATTTACTGTCGACGGCCGGCTGGATTTAACTTTCAACGAATCAGGCTATCTTTTTCCAACCGACGACGACTGGTACATATCGAGATTTAATTCCATCGCCGTAGCTGAAGGCAAGATTCTTGTAACCTGTGAAATTCGAATCGATACTATAGAAGATGACTCCGGGAAATATTTTTTTGGCATATTGGATTTTGGTCAGAGCGGAAACCTGGAAACAATTTACAGGAAAAATATCGCCAACGGTCATCAACAGGAAGGTTTGGCCCTTGCCATAACAAGTGATCATCAGGCAATTGTCGGCGGATATACTTTGTTTTACGATCAGGGATATGAACCGGACCGGGATATGGCGATATGGTGGCAGGATCTTGATGAAACGGACAGCTCCCCTTATGACAACAGGGAGTATTTTACCCAAAATTTTGGAATCGGTCCTTTTGGAAACGATGTCGCTGCTGATCTTGCTGTCACATCCGACGGCAAGATCGTCGTTACCGGATATAGCGAAAATGAAAATGGTGACCCGGATATGGCGATTTGGCAATTTCACTAATTCCAAATTATATTATGCGTTAAACAGTTAGGGTATGTGATAAAATATCAACACCATACAGACTTGCTGTTTTGGTTTATTTGGTATCAGTTAAGGCTTCGATTTCTCTGGGGGTTGGAAGATCTTTTAAGTCTTTTAGATTGAAAAGCTCCAAAAATTGTTTGGTGGTGGCATAAATCAGTGGTCTGCCGGGGATTTCTTTACGGCCCAGTATTCTGACCAGCTTTCGCTCCATTAAAGTTCTGATAATTCCGCCACTGTCAACACCTCGAATATGTTCGATATCGCTACGGATAATGGGCTGCCTGTAAGCAATAATGGCAAGCGTTTCCAAGGCTGCTTTGCTCAACCTCGTCGGATGAGGCTGAATGAGACGTTTAATCCACTCGCTGTATTCAGGCCGGGTTCTGAATTGAAATCCCCCGGCAACTTCTGTTAATGTAAAACCTCCTTTTCTGCTTTCGTATTCATCGCAGAGCTGATCAATAGCTTGCTTTATTCCGGAAAACTCTGCATGCGGTAATATTTTTCGGATGCGGTCCGGGCTCAGGGGACTATCGGCCACAAACAAAAGGCTTTCGATAATATTTTTGAGTTCTTCTGTCATATGTAAAAAAGTCGAATAACACCGGTAGGGGTATGTTGAACAATTCTTAGCAGATTGAGTCTTACCATTTCCAGGATTGCCAGAAAAGTAACCACCAGCATTGATTTTGCGGACTCTTCAGGGAAAAGATCGCAGAAAATCACCGATCCTTTTTCTTCCAGGATTTCGATAATTTCGGTAATCCTGTCTTTTATGGACATACGGTCTTCGGAAAAATCCACCCGATGTTCAGGGGATAGGGTATCGAAAATGTTTTTGAAAGCTTCCATCAGCTCAAAAAGCCCAACATGAATATACAATTTGTCGGATTCTTCGGACAAATCGGCTTTGCAAGGGGTACGCGCAAATATATGCTCACCGAAGATTTTACGATCAGCCAGTTTTTCAGCTACCGATTTGATCTGAAGATATTCAATAAGCGGCCTTGTAATTTCTGTCCTGGGGTCTTCCTCATCTTTTTCGTCGTCGTGAACTGGTAGCAGCATGCGTGACTTGATATAGGTCAGTGTTGCTGCCATAACCAGAAAATCGCCAGCCAGATCAATATTCATGGATTCAATCCACTCCAGATACGCCAGATACTGATCTGTTATCAGTGCAATGGGAATATCATAGATATCTACCTTGTTTTTCTGAATAAGATGTATTAGCAGATCCATGGGGCCTTCAAAAATATTATCAAGTTTGACCTTATAAATATCGTTGCTCATGGATCAGCCCTTTAAGGAATGCGACAGAAACAATCGTGACATGTCCCTAAATAGTGCCTGAAAATTGTTATTTATCCAACAAATGGTTTCTTCATCACTTCTCTTAAATTTTGATAACGCTTCGCACTTCTTCCATAGTGCGCTGAGCTACTTTTCGTGCCTTCTGGCTCCCTGTCATGATGATTTCTTCGACCAGCTCCGGTTTATCGGAATAGAAAGCACGTTTTTCCCGGATCGGCGCCAGTGCTTCAATGAGACTTTCAGCCATTATTTTTTTACATTCCACACACCCGATCTCAGCACGGCAGCAGCCGTGTTCTATTCTTTCGACAGTCTGTTGATCAGTATAAATTTTATGAAATTCAAAAACATTACAAACCCGTGGATCCCCCGGATCTGTTTTACGGGCCCGCTGGGGATCGGTGATCATGGTCGCAACCTGTTTGCGGATTTTATCAGGGCTGTCGGAAAAATAAATGGTGTTTTTATAGCTTTTGCTCATTTTACGCCGATCCGTTCCAAGTATTTTCGGTGTTTTTGTCAAAATGACATCGGGTTCAGGAAATACCTCACCATACAGATAATTGAACCGTCGTGCAATTTCCCGGGTGATTTCTACATGAGGAATCTGATCGATGCCAACAGGTACCCCATTGGCTTTATACATGATGATATCGGCTGCCTGAAGAACCGGATATCCCAAAAAGCCAAACGTGCTAAGATCTTTGTTGGCCATCTGCACAATTTGATCTTTATATGTCGGATTTCTCTCCAGCCAGGGAACCGGCGTTATCATAGACAGAAGCAAAAATAATTCAGCATGTTCCTTGATATGGGATTGAACAAACAGTGTGCTTTTTTCCGGTGAAAGGCCAGCACTTAGCCAATCAATCATCATCTGTCTTACATAATCCGTAAGCAGCAGGGTATTCTCATAATCGCTGGTCAACGCATGCCAATCGGCAATGAAAAAAAAGCAGTCGTATTGCTCCTGCATATTTACCCAGTTCAATAAAGCGCCATGAAGGTTTCCCATGTGAAGCAGTCCGGTAGGCCGCATTCCACTGAGAATTCTTTTTTTTTCGGACATTCAACATTCTCCTGTTACTTTAAATGATGATTATTGATGAATTTTTGAACAAAATCATATTCATCCTGAATCGTTAACACCTGCCTATTCAACTTAGCATCCCGAAGTTTTTCCAGAATTTCCCGAAATATCGGACCTGGCGAAAGTCCCATATGTATCAGATCATTTCCGGAAATTGAAGTGTTAACATACCTCAATTGGGTAAAATAATGAGAAATTGCTTTTTTGACACGTTCATGATGACTCGTCGCCATCATATAGAGAATTAGTTCAGTTTTAAAATTTGTCAGCTTCCTGTACAATATATGATTGGAAACTGACATATTTTTTTCCAGCCAGTAAAGACAATGATCAGCCTCAGTGCGCTCCTGGCAAAATAACCTTTTGTATTTTGGCGCAAGCTCCAGTCGCTGGCAGTATTCCTCGGCAGACTGCCGGTTAGCCTGATGGGTAAGGGTCAGCAGATAGACAATCCATTTCTGATAAGATTCATCGAGAAAAAGTAAATCAAACCAAGAAAGAACTTTTCGGGCAGCATCTAAAAGGTCTATAGTTTTTCTGGTAAGATAAAAAGAAGGATGAACCACTTTGAGCAGGTCATAATCTTGAAGTCGAATAAGAGCCGGCGTAGGATTTTCTTCCTCTAAAATCAATTTGAGTTCGGTGAAAACCCGTTTTCCACTGAGTCGCTTGAAAAAATTCATTTTAACGGCATTTTTAATCAGACTATCTGTTAATTTTCCAATGGAAAAATCGAAGCGTTTTTCGAACCGGATAGCGCGAAAAACCCGTGTGGGATCTTCCACAAAACTTAAATTGTGAAGCACCCGGATTGTTTTTTCTTTAATGTCTTTAAGCCCGGTAAAAAAATCGAGGAGCATACCGAAATTTTCCGGATTCAAATGAATAGCCAGGGTATTAATGGTAAAATCGCGACGGAAAAGATCAAGTTTCAGGGAACTCATTTCCACGGTTGGAAGGTCTGCAGGAAATCGATAATATTCCATTCGTGCGGCAGCCACATCCAACTTAAAACCATCTTTAAATATAACCACGGCGGTTCCGAATTTCTGGTGGGTATGAAGCCGCGCATTGACTTTTTGAGCGTATTGACGTGCAAACTCAATAGCATCGCCCTCTATTACAATATCGATGTCCTCGTTCTTCCGATACAAAAACAAATCCCGGACAAAGCCCCCAATAACAAAGGCATTAACACCTCTTTCACTTGCTGTCTCTCCGATGGTTTTCAAAATGTGTAAAATTCTGGATGATTGCCGTTCTTTCAAAAATTTTTTTACATTCCGGGTTCGTGCCCGAATATTTTCTTTCAGGGGATTAGGGATATGTTCAGGTGTCAGATCTGTTTTTTGAACCAGATGGTTTAAAAGGTCAGTACGCGTAATGACTCCGATTATCTCATCGTTTTTTACAACCGGCAGAATTCTTTGTTTATTTTCGATGATTTTATTCTGGATTTCCTGAAGGTCTGCTTCGGGACCAACCGTCGCCAGTTCTGTTGTCATGTACTCGCTGACCGGAACCTGAGCCAGTTTATGATAAAGGGCCTTTTCAATCACCTGACGGGTAATAAAGCCGCTTGGTAACCCTTTGGGGGCTTCCTTATCTCTTACAATCAAAGCATTAACGTTATAGCGGGTTAACAGCTTGTTGGCTCTGTAACAACTTATCCGGTGATCTACCGTGATGGCCGGTGCAGACATGAGATTCATAGCCAGATGCCTGGGCCGAACTTTTTGGGATAAAATATCCAACAATTCCTGTTGAGCTTGAACCAGCGTTTTATCCCGAATCGTTCCGGCGGCCGCGTAAGGATGACCCCCGCCGCCTATCGGTTTTAAAATATCAGCGACATCGACCTCCGGAATACGGCTTCTGCCAACGGCATAAATTTTGTTGCCCATGCCGCCCAGAGCAATAATGGCATTTAAATTTTCCATTCGGACCATTTTATGGACCAGATAAGCGAAATCCGGAATATATTTTTCGGTATTAACTGTTGTTACGACAATCTCAACACCGCCGATATGGTAAAGGGTTGCATTCTGAATCATATCATTTAACAAACCTACCTGTTCCGGACTAATCTCCCTTGCAATCATATCAGAGACGATATTGAGATTGGCACCATTGGAAAGCAAAATGGCGGCTGCATGAAAATCTTTCTCTGTTGTTGATGGAAAAGTAAATGATCCGGTATCTTCATAGATGCCCAAAATTAATACAGTGGCTTCA
The DNA here is from genome assembly GCA_018399715.1 of Desulfobacterales bacterium. Lineage (GTDB taxonomy): Bacteria > Desulfobacterota > Desulfobacteria > Desulfobacterales > SKZT01 > M55B149. Next base: position 14,649 of record JAGYNR010000051.1, read on the forward strand.
TCTGGTGTAATGTCAATTCCTTTTTTTTGAATAATTTCAGTGAGAATTGATACAGCAGCCCCGGTAGATTCAAGCACTTCTAGATTCCCTTTGATATCATCCGCCATCGATGGGTGATGATCATAGATATGGATTTCCAGATCGGGTTTTTCGAGAAGTTTGGCAAGTTTACCGATACGACTGGGCTGACGGGTATCAACCAGAACCAGCCGGTTCACTGCTGAAAAATCAATTTCGTTAATATCTGCCATATTAAACAGATACGCTACGGAATTGATAAAAAAATTTCTAAGGGTCCGTTCCTGGGATCCGGGAAAGACTGCCAGGGATTCCGGATATAGCTTTTGAGCTGCCAGCATGGATGCCAACGCATCAAAATCTGCATTAATATGAGTTGTGATTATGGTCAGTTGTTTTTCTGAATTTTTCATATAATAAAAAATAATAGTATCAAGTGTGAATTTGACAACGCTTGCTATGTCAATTGAGTGCTATT
>JAGYNR010000052.1 GCA_018399715.1 Desulfobacterales bacterium
TTTTTTTCCGCCGCGTAAGCGGCTTCGTTCAACAACACGCATCAACAGTAATACGGCCGGAACCTCAAAAGCCGACTCTACCGTCTTTATCACATGATCAGAATACTTCAGGACCTTCACCTTTTGGGCGAAAATCAATTTCATTGCTCTTCTGACATCTACCAGACAAAGGAAAGAATAATCTCCATTTAGCAGGATACAATTTGCTGTCACAAATACCTCCTTTGATAACATCAATACTACACTACCGTATGAAAAGATTCAATTATTTGGGACAAATAAATGGTTTAAAATACACCAACAAATAATAGAGATTCAGATACGTTTCACACCTTAGAAGACATTTAATTTCCCGGAAAGTATTAAAACGGAAAATTTTAATAAATACCAGATAACAGCAAACATTTCCCGAAAAACATAGTAGCTGTTATGATATAAGCTATTATTTGATCCGTTTGCACCGGGAGGACTTCCTGTAACCGGAACACCAAAAAACCAAAAAGCCAGTTTAGCTCTGGGTAAATGATATCGGTCTGTTACCAGGAGTATATTTTTTAATCCTTTCTCCTGAATGATGTGGCTGCAATATTGAGCACTTTCGAAGGTTGACGACGCTTGATTCTCCATGATCACCATATCATCTGAAAGTCCCCGGGATACCACAAAATCTTTCATAACCCGGGCTTCATTGAAAGCATTACCTTTTGCTCCCCCCGTAAGCATCAATTTTAAAGCAATTCCTTTTTTGACCAGTTCCATCGCGTGCATAATTCTTCTGATCATCGCAGGCCCTGGTTTGCCTCCCTTGCGAACAGCAGCTCCTAGTACGATAGCGACACCAAACGGAAAATTTTGTGATTCACAAAAGTTTTTCACGGACGTCTCCAAAAAAATTATTGGTCTGAAGAAAAAAATAATGGTTCTTCTGCACACGTTAATGTTCCGGTTGACTTTGAGATCCCAGTTTAAGTGATACTAAGCCTGCAAAGCCAAATCAAAGGGTTTCAGCTTGCATAACGAGCTGACGACTGATATGGTTTCTCCAAAAATAAAAATGTCTGAGCTGTGAACATTAACTGTATTTTTTCTAAAAAATTTGGATTTAAAATGCAAATAAAAAAAACCAAAGAGATCATGATGGCCAGACCCGTCACTTGGTGGAGTTATCCTATAACACTAATGGTTTTGCTCTTTATAATCACCATTTGCGGGGAGGCAATGGCAAACCCAAAGCAGCCATTGACAATTATAGACATTTCCGAGCGGCTCTATGATGGCGGCCCCTCCATTGCTGTTATTCTCTCTGATAAGCTGAATAAAAAAAACCGTTATGATAATTTCCTGGAAGTCTACACAGACGATCAACAAGTTTCCGGAAGCTGGATTCTCGGCGACAGTCGTCAGATTCTCTATTTTCCGAACATTTATCCGGACACCACCTACACGGTTTTGGTACGGCGGGGATTGACCGCTGAAAACGGACATAATCTCAAGTCCCATGTCGAACAGCGGCTGACAACAAAATCCATCAAACCAACTTTTGGTTTTGCCAGCCATGGTTCAGTGCTGCCTGAAAAACTTACCTCGGGACTTCCGATTATTACGGTAAATGTTGAAGCCGTTGATATAGAATTTCTGCGGGTTAAAGATGATAAAATTGTTGAATTCATGCAAACCGTCGTTCAGGGCGCATCAACTAGTCGATGGAATCTGGACAGACTGCATCCTTATGTCGAAAGTGTCTGCCTGAGCCGGTTTGAAACTCACGGGGAAAAAAACAAACGGACAATTACCCATATTAACGTGGAACAAATGGAAGCTCTGGAAAAACCCGGTTATTACATCGCTGTCATGAAGGCACCGGGCCGGTTTGAAAACCAGATGCATACCTCCTATTTTTTTATCAGTGATATCGGAATTCATGTTCGTCTTTATAAAAATGGCCTGGATATCGTTTCATCATCACTAAAAACCGGCAAAGCGTTGCCGGATGTCAATATTTACGTCTATAGCCGGAAAGGTAAGCTGCTCAACACCGGCTACACGGATAAACAAGGACACCTGTCGCTAACCGGTCTTTTGGAAAAACCTTTCCTGATCACCGCAAGGCTGGGAAAACATGTTTCTTTCGTAACCATCAAAGGCTCGGCCCTGGATCTTTCCGGTTTTTCCATTGATGGTCCCGCCTTTCGTCCATTGACGGTTTTTGTCTACACTCCCCGTCAGCTTTTTCGTCCCGGCGAAACAGTAGACTTTTCAGCGCTGTTAAGAAAACATGATGGCTGCATAGCTGAAAAAATTCCGCTGGATACCGCTATAAAGCGTCCGGATGGCAGAGAGGTCAGCCGGTTTACCTGGATGCCGCAATCGCTCGCATACTATTACAAATCATTTACGATTCCTGATGATGCGCCTACCGGCCGGTGGTCCATGGAAATCCGGATGAATCCGGATGACAAGACGCCTATCCAAATATTTCAATTCCAGGTAGAGGAATTTCTTCCGGAGCGGATGAAGCTGACACTGGCAACAAACCAAGAAATTCTGGCGCCGGGCGAATTGTTTGAGGTGAATATAAGCGGTGAATACCTCTACGGAGCACCTGCATCCGGCAATCGGTTAAAAATATCTGCCAATATACGACGCGATAGCCACCCGGTAGAGTCTTTGAAAGAATACTGGTTTGGTGATTTAGATAATGAAATGAAAGATTTCCGCCGGGAACTGGCGGACACAAAACTCAAAGAAGACGGCACATACCAGCTTTCTTTCAGCCCCATGGAAACTCGCCCAACTTCACCAATGCGGGTGGTGGTAACTGCTAATCTGTTTGAGAGTGGTGGACGACCGGTGACCCGTATTCTGGGGAGAACTCTGTGGCCTGCGCCCCGGCTGGTTGGTATCCGTCCCCTGTTCGATGATAACCGATCTGAGGGAAACGCCACGGCTCAGTTCGAAGTCGTAAAAGCCGATCGTGAGGGTAACCTTGCAAAAGCCCCGGAACTTCAGGCAACGCTGATTAAAGAAGACCGGGAATACCATTGGGCGTATGATGAAAACCGGGGATGGCATTGGAATTACAGCGAGGCCCATTATCCGGTGTATCGACAGGTTTTAACAATTACGGCCGGCTCCGAAACAACATTAACAGTTCCGGTGAAATATGGCCGTTACCGTCTGGAAATATTCGATCCGGACACCGGCCTGACCAGTTCTTACCGCTTTTATGCCGGATGGTATCGCGAAGAGATGACCCGATCTCCCCGGCCGGACAAGGTCAATCTGCTTTTGGACAAACCATCCTATAAACCTGGAGATAACGCAATTTTGACAATTCATCCGCCCCATGAAGGCGATGCCGTCGTCATGGTGGAATCCGAAAAACCTTTATTTTTTCAGCGGTTGACACTTCCCCCAGAAGGCGCTGACCTCCAAATTCCAATAGGCAATCAATGGAACCGGCATGATATTTACATCACGGTCATGGTTCTTCGCGGAGCGGAAGCCAAAGAAAAAATAACACCCAACCGGGCGATGGGTATTATTCATCTGCCAATCAACCGAAACGACAGAAAGCTGGAAATATCGGTGGAAGCACCTGAATCCATGGCGCCGGAAAATACGCTGAGCGTCCGGATCAAAAAGGATCACTTCAATCCGGCTATGGATACCAATGTTATGATTACTCTGGCTGCCGTAGATGTCGGCATCCTCAACATTACTGATTTTAAAACCCCGGACCCGTTTGGCTTTTTCTTTTCCCGCCGAGCCTATACGGTAGACTGTTATGATCTCTACGGTAACGTCATCGAAAACATGGAAGGTGTGGCGGCCACCCGGAAATTCGGCGGTGATGCTGATCTTTCCGGCTTCCGCGGCAGCAAGCGGGGTCAGGCCGCAATCAAAATACTGGCCAGATTTTCAGGCCCTGTTCCGTTAAACAACAAGGGTGAAGCCCTTGTAAAATTTCAAATTCCGGATTTTAACGGCAAAATCCGACTGATGGCCCTCGCCTTTTCCGAAAACCGGTTCGGTGCCACACAACAGGAGGTACTCATTCGGGCACCGCTTGTTGTCGAGTTAGCCACGGCCCGATTTCTGGCTTCGAAAGACAAATCGTTGGCCACGTTGGACCTTCATAATCTGAGTGGAAAAGACCAGCAATTGTCTGTCAGAATAACAGCCGATTCTCCGCTGATGGTCGAAGACGGTCAGGCAGATTTGATGTTGAAAAACAACGCCGGCACCACATTGCGATTTCCCCTGAAAGCCGGTAATGATTTGGGTGTGGGGACAATAAACGTTTTGGTAAGCGGGGACAATCTTAACATAGATCGGCATTGGGAACTTTCTGTCCGTCCAGCCTGGCCGGGAATTGTCCGGGGTCACAGAGAAATGATTAAATCCGGCGAAACATTCACCATTAGTTCCGGTCTGGGAACAGGTATCATGGAAAATACACTGGATACTTTTTTTCATATCTCACCCGATCCCCCTTTAAACACCCCGCGGCTACTCAAAAATCTGCTTCAATATCCCTATGGTTGCCTGGAGCAGATCACAAGCAGGGCATATCCATACTTGTTCATGGAAAATGATATCGCTCAGCGGTTTGATATTTCTCCAATATCCGCTATGGAACGTCGAGCGCAGGTGGAAAATGCTATAGTGAGAATTGCCGGAATGCAAAAATCAAACGGCGACTTTGGGCTATGGAACAATAGTGGATCAGAAAGCCTCTGGCTGACACCGTATGTGGCTCATTTTCTTTTGGAGGCAAATCAACAGGGCTTTCCGGTTCCCAACACACTTCTTCAAAAAACCATGGAAAGACTTTATCAGAAACTTCAGAGTTCCGGGGGATTATCTGTAAGTCTAAAAGAACGCTCACCGGGGCTTTCTTTTGCAGACAAGGCATATTGCGCCTATGTGCTGTCTTGTGTCAATCGTGCGCCACTAGGAACCCTTAGAAACACGTTTGACCATCACCGTGAAATTGCTTTAACCGGACTTCCTCTGGTACACTTAGGATTGGCGCTTCAGCTTCAGGGAGATTACCGTCGCGGCAAAATAGCTATACAGGAGGGAATTCAAAAAAAACGGAAACAGTTTTTTTATTTCGGGGACTATGGAAGTGATATCCGTGATACGGCAATGATTCTTCACCTGTTGATTCGCCACCAGGTAAAAGATGTTGATATAAAAGGACTATTGATTCGTTTGGACCAGGAGCTCAGAGGACGTCGATATTTCAGTACCCAGGAACAAACCGCTGTTTTTCTGGCGGCCATGTCGCTTACAGGGGATCATCAAAAATGGTCCGGAATTCTCACACTGAATAATGATCAACAGAAACTATCATCAGACGGGCGACTGACAAAAATATTTGATGCCAATCAATTTTTTTCCGATATATCTTTTGAGTCAACAACAAACTTTCCGCTGTTTTGTTCGGTGGAGGTCGCCGGGTATCCGAAGCAGCCACCCGGGCCGGAAACGGATCATGCTGTCATTGATAGGATGTATTACACATTAAACGGCCAGCCAATTGAAAACCGGACATTTACAGTTGGCGATCTTTTAATCGCACATCTGAAAATCAACGCCAAAGAAGATATTTTCGATGCACTCGTGATCGATCTTCTTCCTGCTGGTTTTGAGTTGGAAAACCAGAATCTTCTCCATTCGGAAAAACTGGAGCGCTTAAATATTGACGGTCTGAACATAAACCGTGAACTGAAACATCAGCAAGTCCGCCACATGGAATTTCGTGATGATCGTTTTGTGGCGGCTATCGAACTGTTTGAAAACCGCGCACATCACCTTCTTTATCTGGTTCGCGTCGTAACACCCGGTACGTATCAGCTTCCCGCTCCCTATCTGGAGGATATGTACCGACCCGAAATTCGTGCCATTGGTGCTGATACCAGAAAGATAACCATTAGTGAACCTTAATGGTGATGATGAAAAAACCACCACAAACAAAAACGCTTGATTAGAAATCGTATTGTATGAAGGATCAAATTGAAAAACTGGAACTGTATTTTAAACAACTGGAAGCCAACTGGTCTGAAAACCCGGAATCTTTTCGGGATATAAACGCATATGAGTCATGGGAACAGACATGCCGACCAAAAGCGTTCAGCGTGATGGGTCCGGAAGTTTTTATCGGGGATCGTAGATTAAAACTTCCGGCAAAAAGAAAATTCATCGTGCATATCACCTGGAACTTTTGTCGAAACCATCCGGAATTAATTGCTGAGAACAATCAGCGTCAATATCACTTTACCGTGACGGTCAAGCAGGGAAACGTTAATTTTATAAAAGAAGATATCATCGAAAAAAACCTGCCTTTACCCGATGAAGGGGAACAAATTGAAGTGGTATATGATGTTATCGATTTGATCCTGGCTCAAAAACCGGATACAGATATTTTTAAATTAAAAAAAAACGATTTTACAATCGCTTTGCAAGAGCTTGACATCAGTTATGATACAAAATTATTAAAACAGATTGCCAAATTACCTGCCAGTCAAATTAAAACACTGATCAAAAAGGCTGCCGGCGACATGGCAATCGATGATTTGCGCTCTCAACTCAGCCTCCCCATGGAAAGCTCCTATGCTTATGGAACAGACAAGAACATTTCCATTCAAAAGCATCGAAACATATCGGGTTTTCCGCTGTATCCTAAAACGCAATGGGAAATCATTCAGGAAATGGCACTTCTAAATGCCATGGTGCAATTTAATCAGGACATAGACAAAGGCTACATCATTTCTCTGGAGAACTCCGAGATCATATCCGATGAAAATCCCTCACATACCATCATCCGGGTGCCCAACGCAGATCATATGGTTTTTCATGAAGGCAACCGGTTAAATGTTCTGGATACAAAGAAAAAAAAGCGACTGGGGACTTTTGTGGTAGGACTTTTTGATTATCATGCCATGTTTGGAGAAATCTGCTGGGATGCCCCCGGGGAGAGCAAAAACCTGAACCAGTTATGTCTTCAGCCTCAAAATTTACAACATAAGATTGTCTCGTCCGGTATGGCGACACTTTATGAACGGGTAAAAAACAATCCCGGTAAGGTGGAAGGCGCTCTTCGCAATGTTCTGGGATTGACCCCCGCTACAATATCCATTCACGAGGAAACTGATGGCAGTGACATGTCAGCATCAGACATGGACACTTCACAGTATCAGGCATGGTCAGCGGCCATCGATCCGAAAAACCCGATTACAGCGGTTCAGGGACCGCCGGGCACCGGAAAAACCCGGACACTGATCCGGATAATCAGTCATCTTTCCCAAAAGGGATACCGCATACTGCTCACGGCGCCTTCCAATAAAGCGGTAGACAATGTCTGTTTATCGCTTATGGACCTGCCAATTTTACGATTTGGTCAGGGATTGAAAGTTGATCCTGCCATACGCGATTCCTGTTGGGCAAATGATCCGGATAATGTGGATAAATTTTTGAAAAAATACAAGCCCGGGAAAAAAACCGGTGTCATATATGCCGCCACCCATGTGAGGGCATTGACTGACAAGGTTATCAATGGTGATCGTCATCAAAGAGGCCTTTTTGACTGGATTGTTTTTGATGAAGCCGGTATGTCCCGCATGGACGAATTTTTATTGTGTACTCAACTGGGAAAACGGATTATCATTTTTGGTGACCAGCAGCAACTTCCGCCGTTTCCTTTGTCCGCCGAGGTAATCAAAAAGCTTGACAACAAAGTACACGGCCAAATTCCCGGCAGTATCCGCCGGATCATAGATCTTAGCGCTCTGGAATGGCTCGCTGTCAACCGTCAGGTGCCCCTGATCATGCTCAACCGTTCCTACCGTTGCCAGAATCCCCGGCTGATGAGATTTTCTTCGACCTTATTTTATCACGGCAGAGTAAAAACCAGCCAAAAAGCAGAATATTTCAGGCTTCCCTATTATCAAAGAAAACAAAAATACCCCCGGTCCACTTTGCGGTTTTACTGTACCAGCTCGTTGCCACAGGAAAAACGCTGTGAAGTAATTGTTGCCGAGGATACCAAAATCGGTATCAAAAATTTCTGCGAAGCTGTTATTTGTCGTTACGTTCTTTTGGAAACGCTGTTGAAATATCCTCTGGAACAGATCACCATCATCACACCGTATAAACTCCAGGCTGTTGAAATCAAAGCAATGCTTGAATATGAATCTATAAATCAGTTGCTTCCGAAAAAAATAACCGAATCTGAATGGAATGACTTTCTGAAAGCAAAAATTGCCACAGTGGACAGTTTCCAGGGGGGTGAAAGTGACATGGTAATTATCAGCTACGTGCGAAGCAACCAGAACAGAGGCATCGGTTTTGTGGACAATCCAAACCGGATCAATGTCGCTCACACCCGTTGCCGACGGGCGATTACCATTATCGGCGACCTGGAATGTCTGAAAGATCAGGCAAAAACGGATGTTTTTACGCGTATGGAAAGGGCGTTTAGCCGGGACGGAGAAATTATCGACATGGATGAAGCGCTTTTCGCTCAGATGAGACAAAAAGATTAGTATAGTGTCTGAACGAAAAATCCTGGTTTTCGTTCAGACACTAGTATACTCAACATCTTCAGCGATTAAGGCAACAGCAATTCTGACGCTAAGCGTCTTGGAATGCATTCCCACGCAAAGCGTAGGAACGAGCGAAACCTCATGCTTGTGAAGAAAAAATGGAGGGCCAGACTGTTCAAATTGATGCCAAGGCTGCTGGTGATCATCATACCATTGATGGTTGGAGGGATAGCAATTATGGATGGTTTTTTTCCGTTTGCGCTCCCCGCAGTGGACTCGGGTTCCAGCAGCGTTATTGTCGCGTGTGATGGCACGCCGTTGCGAGCCTTTGCCGATGAAAACGGCGTATGGCGGTATCCGGTGACGCTCGAAAATGTATCCCCTTATTATCTTGAGGCATTGATCAATTACGAGGACCGGTTTTTCCGGTATCACCCCGGATTCAATCCCCTTTCTCTTATCAGAGCTACATGGCAGTGGGTTAAAACCGGTGAAATTGTTTCAGGCGGCTCGACCCTGACAATGCAGGTGGCCAGATTAGTGGAACCTCATCCCAAAAGTATCGCAGGAAAAGCAAGACAAATTTTTCGTGCGATCCAGCTTGAAATGAAGTACACCAAACCCCAAATTTTGAATTACTATTTGAACCATGCACCATTTGGAGGCACCGTGGAGGGTATCCAGGCTGCAGCCTTTACGTATCTGGGAAAATCAGCCATGGAGCTGAGCCGGGCTGAAGCCGCGCTTCTGGCGGTACTTCCGCAGGCACCTACCCGGTTTCGACCGGATTTACACCCGGCAGCAGCGCAATCTGCCAGAAACAAGGTGTTACACCGCCTGGCAAATCTTGGCATTTGGCCGGAAAAACTGGTGGCGGAAGCCGAAACGGAACCGCTCGGAGGTAATCAATACGGCTATTCACATAACACCACGGATGGTTTTTCCATGACCGCTCCGATCCTGGCCCGGCGGTTGAAAAAGCGGGTTAAGCCGGGATATGTCCGTAGAACCACTATCGATCCGATGCTTCAGCAGGATCTGGAGCAGCGTCTTGCAGCGTTTGCCGCAGAACTTCCCGAACGTACATCGATGGCTATTTTGGTCGTTGAAAATAAATATCTTGCGATAAGAGCCTATGTGGGGTCCATAGATTTTTTCGACAACCGTCGTTTCGGTCATGTGGACATGGTCGAGGCGATTCGGTCTCCTGGTTCCACGTTAAAACCGTTTCTATACGGATTTGCGATGGAAGATGGCCTGATTCATTCGGAAAGTCTTCTGACCGATGCACCGATATCCTTTGAAGGATATCACCCTGAAAATTTCTCCGGAAAATTTATGGGGCCGGTAAGCGTATCACAGGCACTTCAAAAATCTTTAAACATACCGGCAGTTCAGGTTCTGGATTGGTTATCCCCGGAAGTGTTTGCGGCACGATTACACCAAGGGGGACTTCAGCTCAAATTTCCGGAATCCGGCCGCCCCAATCTTTCCATGATTTTAGGGGGAGTCGGAACCAGCTTGGAATCACTGGTTGCCGCTTATAGTGCTTTTGCCAGAAAAGGATTATCAGGAAACCTTCGTTTTTTCGAGGATGCTCCCGTAGAAAACCGCTACATGATGAGCGAGGCGGCTGCCTGGATTATACGCCATATACTGGAAAACAATTCCCGACCGGGTTATGACAGCCGGTATACCCAATTACCCGCTTATGGTAACATCGCCTGGAAAACCGGAACCAGTTATGGATTTCGCGATGCCTGGGCTATCGGTGTAAACAACGGTTACACGTTAGGGGTATGGGTCGGACGCCCCGATGGAACCCCTGTACCGGGACACTATGGTGCAATCACAGCCCTGCCGGTGATGCTTGCGGTCTTCGATACGCTTCCCGTAAAAACATCTGCAATGGGGACAAAACGTCCGGAAAATGTTCATCGGGAGGATATTTGCTGGCCATTGGGAACCAGTTTGAAATGCGGGATGGAATCCTTATGCCATGTAAAAAAAACTGCCTGGATTATCGGAGATCACATTCCGCCGACATTTCCGGACAGATGCTTAACCAATTGGGAAAATCCGGTGGTAACGGTAACGATTAACCCAGATACCGGAAAGCGGGTCGTTCCCGGATGCGATGTTGAAAATCCTCAAAAGATAATGATTGCCAGGTGGCCGATGATGCTGGAAGCCTGGTTGACACCAGACATTCGCAAAAAAGCCATTGCCCCTCCACTGGATCCTTCCTGCAAATCCCTAACACCACCGGGAAACCAGACACTCAAAATCAGCGGTTTGTCTTCAGGGACAATACTGCGAAAAGCCGGTAATACCGGTAATCTTCCTCGTATCAATCTTTCCGTGCAGGGGGCTATCGGAGATATTTTCTGGATCATAAACGGTGAACTAATACAAAAAACAGATCCCGCTCAGATTTTTGCGAATCGATTCGAAACACCCGGCAATTATGAAATCACAGCGCTGGATACTTGCGGAAACTATGATTGTGTCAAAATCTGTGTTATGGATTAAAAAGGAATTTAAGTGCTTACTGGCGGATCAAGTCCATCAACCCCTGTAAAGCCAGATGGTATCCGGTGACCCCAAAACCGGATATCTGGGCTGTAGCAATGTCAGCAACCATGGATTTATGGCGAAACGTCTCCCGCTGATAAATATTTGACAGGTGGATTTCGATTATAGGGACATTCAGCAGCAACAGCGCATCCCGAATTGCCACACTGGTGTGGGTAAATGCGGCAGGATTGATGATAATCCCGTTAACTAAGGTTTCAAAGGCCTCCTGGATTTTCTCTACAATAGTCCCTTCATGATTGGACTGAAACGTCTCGACCCTTAAACCTGATTTTTCGCCCTGCGCTTTCAGGGAAATATTGATTTCATCCAACGTCATGTTGCCGTAAATCTCCGGCTCCCGTTTACCCAGCATATTCAGGTTGGGTCCGTGGATAACCAGTACCTTTTTCATTTTTTATTTCCCGTTATCATTTTTTTCTGACTGTTTTCGGTTGACATTATTGATAATATTCCGAAAACCATCGATAGCGGTTTTGTAGTTTTCGGTACCAAAAATGGCTGATCCTGCCACGAAAATATCCGCACCGGCTTCAGCAATGCCGGCGATGGTTTTTTCATTGACCCCGCCGTCAACCTGGATCATGGTGGATAACTGTCGGGAATCCGCCATCTGTCGGAAAGAACGAATTTTGGTCAGGCTGTTTTCGATAAATGTTTGTCCGCCAAAACCAGGATTAACACTCATGACCAATACAAAATCAAGTTCTTCGATTACCCATTCCAATACATTTAATGGAGTAGCAGGATTAAGCGCTACACCTGCCCGTACGCCCAATGAACGAATGAGGCCGACAACCCGGTTCAGATGAACACAGGCTTCTGCCTGAACGGATATGCAGGATGCTCCGGCATCTGCGAAATCTTTTATGTAAGCATCAGGATTTTCGATCATCAAATGAACATCAATGGGACACTGGGTGACCTTTCGGACAGCCTCCACCACCAAAGGGCCCATGGTAATATTCGGTACAAAATGTCCGTCCATAACATCCACATGAATCCAGTCCGCTCCGGCAGCTTCAACAGCCCTGATTTCTTCCCCCAGTTTTGAAAAATCCGCAGACAGAATGGAAGGCGCAATTAATGGCATATTTTCATCTCCTTAAATTTGATATCATGAAAGAACACTTTTCAAAGATATAGGGTGCCCCCGCAAAAAATCCCGGATAGAAAGCCGCTTTCCTGATTCACTTTGAAGTTCCAAAATGGTCAGTGCTGTTCCATCTCCTGCAGCTACCCGCAATTCCTCTGAAAAACCTTCAATTACCGTACCCGGATAAGCATTTTTTTCTCCCGGTACCTCCCGGGTTTTAAAAATCTTTAGCCGTTTGTGATTGAAAACGGTAAAGGCGCCGGGCCAGGGATTCATTCCGCGAATAAAGGACTCTATCCGGTAAGCCGGCTGACTCCAGTCGATATGTCCGTCTTTTTTTTTTAAAATCGGTGCATAGGTGGCTTTAGTATGATCCTGTGGTTTTGCTTCTAAATTCCCCTTTTCTAGTTTGTCGAGGGTATCTATCAATACATTCGCCCCTGAATCCGCCAGACGGTCATGAAGCGTTCCGGCGGTTTCACATGGACCGATTTGGGTTTCAGCCGACAGAAGAATATCCCCTGAATCCAGCCCTTTTTGCATCAACATGGTTGTTACGCCGGTTTTTGGCTCGCCATTGATAATTACCCGTTGAATAGGAGCAGCGCCGCGGTAACGGGGTAATAAAGAGGCATGAACATTGATAGCACCTAAGGCAGGTATCTGCAAAAGCTTTTCGGAAAAAATCTGACCGAATGCCACCACCACAAACAATTCGGGACCTATATCGGAAAGGGCTTGAAGAAAATTGCTGGTGTTTACAGATACCGGCTGACTGATCCGGACACCTGCCTCCAATGCTGCCTTTTTGACCGGCGGCAAGGCCATTTTTTTACCCCGCCCTTTTGGACGGTCCGGTTGCGTTACCACCAGTTCAACCCGATGATGGCTTTTCAGCAGAGCTTTCAGAGAAGGAACCGAAAAATCAGGAGTTCCGAAAAAAACGACTTGAAATCCATCCTTTTTCATTGTTGTTTAATTTTCTTTTTTATCCGCTTTTCATAAAGATGCCGTTTTAAAGAACTGATACGGTCGATAAACAGCTTTCCGTTTAAATGATCGATTTCATGCTGAAGCACAATGGCAGGAAACCCTTCCGCCTCGATTCTCCTGGGTTTACCCTCCCGATCCACCCCTTCTACCAGGATTTTCGCTGATCGTTTAACATCAGATCTGTATTCGGGAACACTAAGACACCCCTCATTTTCAGAAACAATCTGGCCCTCACACTCAATAACCTGAGGATTGATAAGGACATTTAGTTCCCGTTTCTCTTCTCCTGCATAAATATCATAAATCAAAAGGCTTTTGTCACAGCCCACCTGAATGGCGGCCAGTCCTACCCCTGGTGCAGCATACATGGTCTCTGTCATATCCTCAATCAGTTGTTGAAGCGCACCATCAATTTCTTCCACCGGTTTGGTTGGTTTTCTGAGAAATTCGTCCGGAAATGTAACAATTTGAAGTACTGACATGTTTGTCACCTTCCTGTAACAAAATTGATATTGAAATAGTTTCCTTATAGATTATTCACATCCTCAAAATCAAAATCTAATTAAACTTTATTCGCTTCCATGCGATGACTCGCCATTGACACTTGGCCAAGAGTCATCCCGGTAGCCCATGCTGAAACCATACCGATAAGTGTCACCGGAAATAGCTGAACAACGTGGTTAATTAAAGTATAACCAACTGCCTCCTGATGAGTAACGCCGAAAAGAGACAACGCAAATATACCGCCCGCTTCCCATAGTCCCCAGTAGCCGGGAACAGATGGAGGAATGATGGCAAAACAAACCAGAATCATCGTTGCTGTAATTTCCGGAAACGACAAGTTTAACCCCGGACACCCCAAGGCTACCAGATAAAAAGACAATGCCTGAGTAATCCAGATGACACCGGTTATCAAACTAGTAATATAAATCCGTTTTGGTTGTCTAACAAGGGAAAAACCCAACGACAGGTGTTCGATTCCTGCAACCAGCGGTGCACATAGCTTTTGTGAAATTTTTTGTTTAAAGGATACGCCGGTAAAAAAAAATAATGCCGGGATTTTGTAGATCAGATGAATGCTCAAATTACGGGTCTGCTGGAAACCAAGCGCCAATATGGCCATCAAAAGTACAATGCCAAGAAAAATAAAACCTTTCAAAACAGTCAACAGTATATCTCTGTTGACATGATATCCTGAAACATCAAAATCCTTACCCGATGCTAAGTCGATGGTATAAAAAATATACAAAAACAAAACAACCAAAAAAACCAGATCCATCAACCGCTCCGCTGCTACTGTGGCTAGTCCGCTTGTAAAGGATATCCGGCGGCTTCTGAGTTTTAAAATCACGGGCCTGACAATTTCCCCTGTCCTTCCGGGAAATACGTTGTTGATCATAAATCCGATAGACAGCGGATGAAAAGCGTCCCAAAAGGTAACAAAACGTATCGCTCCCACAATCATTTGCCATCGGACTGCTCTTAAAATTAAAGAAACGATAGCAACCCCACCTCCAAGTGCAGCCCAAATATAATTGATTGAGTTGATATACCTAAGAAGAGCGGTGAAAGGGACATTTTTGAATGAAAAGTAAAGGGCAACGATGGAAAAAACGGTACTTATGATGATATACACGACCAATTTACGTTTCATTTTTCCCCTGAACAGACAATACTTAGTGCCTGAACGAAAACCAGGACTTTTCGTTAAGATCAAGGAAGACGAAAATTTTAACCACAGACATA
>JAGYNR010000053.1 GCA_018399715.1 Desulfobacterales bacterium
TTATGGATTATCCGTAAATGGCCGCATCAATGACATCCAACAGTTGACGGTCACTACACCCCGAAAGAACGGATGCGCTGTTTGGACAGACTGCGGCGCAGGTACCGCAGCCCTGGCATCTGGCCGGGTTTACCATGATTTTTCCATGATCAATATCTATAGTGCGGGCACTATAGGGACAGGCAGTGATACAAGCTTCGCAGAGAGAGCAAAGACTATGGCGGACAATAGCGACCTGTCTGCCGGTGGGAAGCCATTTTCTTTGCAACAACCGGATAACTCTCTGGGCTGCGGCCTGGGCAGTGGCGATGGATTCGGCTACCGATCGCGGGCCGAGTGACAGTCCGCAGGAAAAAACACCTTCAGCCAGAGAATCTACCGGTCGCCATTTCGATTCTGCCTCCAGGAAAAAACCATTCGGGTCTACACCAGCACCGTATGATTTAACCAGGTTAACCGGAAGGTCCGGAACAACGCCGGTGGCCAGTATCAAAAGATCTGTACTGATTTCCAAATTCTGCCCGATGATTGGTTCAAAAACGGTGATTCTGATTTTCTTATCTTCATTTTCATTGTCAGCCGTTTCGGATGGTAGGATTTCCGGTTTGCTTTCGATTTCATATGGGATGAAAATAATACCCGCTTTTCTGGCCTGGGTGTAATAAGACTCCAGGAATCCATAAGACATCATATCCCGATAGAGTACATAAATATTTACATCCGGGTTTACTTGTTTAATGTGAAGCGCATTTTTCAGGGTCGATGCACAGCAGACACGGCTGCAGTAGTTTCGGGGTTCCTGCCGGGAACCGACACATTGAATCATCACCACTGTGGAAAGCTGTTGTGGATCGATCGTGTTTTGGGAGAGTTTTATCTCAAGATCTTTCTGGGTCAGTATCCGTTCATGATTTTTATAGCCATACTCTGTGGTTTTAGCCTCATTTCCACCAGTAGCCAGAATGGCGGCGCCGTGGCTGACGGTTTTCAAAACACCCTGGTGATCTTTAAGGATTGATTTGAAACCGCCCACCTGGCCGTGTGCTTTTTCAATCCTTGTATTCAAATGAATTTCAATTTTGGGGTGCTCATCAACCTGGCGGATAATATCGCTTAAAAGAGGATCAGTGTCATTTCCATTGATTATTTTTTTGAGCCATTTTAGATTGCCGCCCAATGCACCAGTTTTTTCCACCAATGTTACGGGAAAACCATGACGGGCAATTCCTAAAGCTGCAATCATTCCGGCAATGCCGCCGCCGATTACCAGCGCACTTTGTATCATCTGCAAGGTGGGCGCCGGTTTCGGTTCAGCTTGTTTGAGCCTGGATATTGCCATTTGTAAAATACTTTTAATAGATTTGGTGATCTTTTTAATTTTTTTATGCTGCTTTTCGGACAGACCCGTAGTGGATTCAGGATCACCAGCAACCTCAAAATTTGAAAAGGCGGGTGTATGAACATCGACTACTTCCATCAGCTGCGGAGCCAGCCGAACTGCTTTTCCGAGTTCTTTTCGTTTCCGGGCGTAAACGTAAGGCATACAGGCACCGATCAGTACCCGGTTGGGTTTGACCGTATGAATTAGTTTCACTATTTGATCCCATCCCTTCCGGGTACATATTTGAGGAAGGTAGTCTACCTGGATGACGGACAAATCTTTTTTCAGGTTTACGGATAGGTCGTCGTTACTGACAATGGCAGATAGGTTTTTCCCGCAAGTACAGATGATAACGAGGATTCGGGGTAGCTCCCGGGAAACATCCCCATAAAGGCGTTCTTTTTCCGTTGTTTCAGCAGTAAGGTTTTTACCGGCGGCATGAATAATGGTGGATGCCTCAAAAGCAGCGGCTGAGGACTGGATCACCGATTCACCGATATCTTTAAAACCGGCGTATGAACCGGCGATAAAAATTCCCTCCTTGGTGGAACGGGCCGGGAAAAAATCATTGGTTTTCGGAAATCCCCAGCAATTGAGTTCGATACCGGTGATTCCGGCCAACTTTTCGGTACCCGGCGAAGGGCGTTGTCCGACAGCCAGAACAACCATATCAAAAAAATCTTCATTTCTTTTTGCATCATGGCTTACATGGTCAACCACCAGGTCACCGGATTCCTGGTTCCGGACAACAGAATGAACCCGGCATCTTTCGAATCGGATACCGGCGGCTTTTGCCCTGTCATAGTAGCGCTGAAAAGACTTTTCATAAGCCCTGATGTCCATATAAAAAATAACACATTCAACGGGATCAGATGATTTTTCTTTTGCCAGCATTGCCTCCTTGATGGAATACATGCAGCAGACGGAAGAGCAAAAATCAGCGTCTGTCTGGAGACTTCGTGATCCCACACATTGAATCCAGGCAATTTTTTGTACCGGTTTGCCGTCGGATGGCCGGACCAGTTTTCCTTTGGAAGGTCCGGTACTGCTTAAAAGCCGCTCGAACTCCATACTGGTCACGACGTCGGAAAAAATTTTATATCCGAAGGTATTTTTACCGCAGGAAGGATCGAAAAAGGAAGTGCCGCCCGCTAACACAATGGCGTCAACTTCCATTTTCTTGTGGTGGCTTTTTTCAAGAGCCTCATATATTTTATTGACCATGGAGATCAGGACATCGTTATCAAAAGGCTTAATCAGATAATCAAAAGCACCGGTTTTAAGCGCCTCCACCGCAGATTCTACGGTGGCATAAGCGGTCATCATAATAACCGAAAGTTGAGGATCAATTTCAAGCGATTTTTTCAGCGTTTCCACGCCGTTTATACCAGGCATAATGATATCTAACAGCATTAAATGAAAATGCTGTTTTGCCAATTTATCCAGTGCTTCCTGTCCGGATGCTGCGATATCCACAGAGAATCCCTTTTGGCCTATCCATTCTTTTAAAGAATGCCGTACAATCGGTTCATCATCAACCACCAGTATCTTAAATTTTTTCCGGTTCTCATCGGCCAAAAAAATGGCATTGGTCGGACATGCTGTCACACAGGCACCACAACGGGTGCAGGCAGCGGTATCTATTATATAAGGGTTGGGAATGGAAACCGGTACCGGCAGATAAATGGCTTTTCTTTTGGACAGACCGGCATTAAAGGTATCCGGAACTTCTACCGGGCAAACTTCGGAACATATTCCGCAACCAATACACAAGTCCGGATTGACCAATCGCTGTTTTTCCCGGAGGCTGACTTGAAAATGACCGGGTTCATCCTCGATTTCTTTGAGTTCAGTGGAAAGAAGGATATTGATGTTTTCATGAAACAAGCCCTTTCTCAGGCAATATTGAGAAGATGCGTCCCGATCTACCATTGGAAGCATCTTGCACATACCACACTTGTTGGTGGGAAATTGATAGTCTATCTGGCTCAATAATCCGCCGAAGTGGGGAGCACGATCAATGAGCGTTACGCTGTATCCGGTTTCCGCCAGGTCCAGAGCCGCCCGGATACCGCTGATCCCGGCACCGACGACCAGCACTTTACCCATCTGTTTACTCATACCGTAATAACCTCATCAACGCATAGTTTTTGGCTTTTAATGATTCAATTGCTCTGTTTCTCCGGTGAGATCCGGAAATTCTGTTTCTTTGAACACCGAAAGCGGTGGCGGCTCTTCCAGGCTTCTTCCTGGCTCGTAATCAAAGGCTTGCTGGGTCTTATGGGCTACCATCCGAAAAAGCTCCATCACCGGAATATTATTGGGACAGGCATTTGTACACTGGCCGCATCCAACACAAGCCGTGCTGATATGGGAAAGGCGTGTCAGATGATAAAAAATCGTATCGGTTGGCAACTTGATGGATTTTTTTCGATCAGCCCATCGCAGATATTGTGACGGCTCATGATCAAAAACATCCGTAACAAATACACACTCCCTGCAGTAACATACTGGACAGGCAACCCGGCAGTTATAACAATTGACACAGCCGGCCAGGTACCGGGTCAGCTTTTCTATGGTTTCGGTACGCTTCCTGGTTTCATCAAACATCTGATCCCTGTAGGTAATTCGTTCATTTACAACTGTTTGAATAGCCTTCTTGCGCTGGTCCGGTTCTTTGGCAGAGGGCAGATTTAAAGCTGCCAGCAACTTTTCGCCCGCCGGCGTCCGGGCTTCCAGAAACATTTCATGCTCGGTATCCACCCCGAAAAGTTCGATAACAATATCGGCTCCTTCAGGTACCGGATGTTCACATGCCTGACACGCACGGGCGACTTGAAATCCTTCCAAAGGGGGATTTTTACCGGACAGCACATTTTGATAAAATTTACGGGTCGTTTCGCTTCCTTCCTTTTCGACCACGCGGGCATAATCGTTATTTGGATAAGCACCTAAACAGTCGGTGCCGATGATTATGAGATTTTCTGTACGTCCCTGTTTGAGTTTGACAAGCTCAATAAATGCTCTGATTTCACAAGGACGAAGTACGGCGGCAATTGTGGTTTCCAATGGCTTCCGGGTAAGCCGGGATAAGAGTGTAGCTGCATTCAGGGGAAAGGTAGGGGCCAGTGGGTCAGCAGCATCGAGTGCTTCCGGATCAGTAACTATGGTAGGCATGACCACATCTTTCATCGGCAAATGTTGGGGGACCAGGAGGGCACCTATATCATTTTGCTGAAGAACTGATTTGAAAAATGCCTGTAATGACGCCAGGAAATCTTGATGTTTCACGTTGATTTTCGCGGTGGTTGCCATTTACAACTCCATCATATTCGCTGTATTCTGTTGGTTACCTTTTATCATAACACCATTTTTCCCCTGACCTGACTCGGACCTAATGCCCTGATTTCTGAAACCATTTCAGTAATAGTATCCGCAAACCGGATACCATCACTGGCACCAATCCATGTTAGTTTCAATCGTTCCGGCTCAAAACCGAATTGTGGAAGTATTTCTTTTAAAAGTTTGATTCGTCTGCGGGCTTTATAATTACCATTGATATAGTGGCAGTCTCCCGGATGGCAGCCACTGACCAGTACGGCGTCGGCGCCTTCCAGAAATGCTTTGATCACATATTTGGGATCCACCATTCCTGTACACATTACGCGTATCAGGCGGATGTTAGCGGGATAGATCAATCTTGAAGTTCCGGCCAGGTCTGCCGCTGTGTAAGTACACCAGTTACATACAAATGCAATAATTGTGGGTTCAAAGTCCATCTTTTTTCTCCCGCCTGAATTTTTTGAGAAATTTTGAATGGTTTTACTTTCTTTAGCTGATCACCTGTTTATTTTCTGACTGTTCTATTACAAAGAGGGCATCGAAGATACCGTCCATCTCGGCAAATATCTGTTTTTCTGTAAAATGTTTTATCTGAGCGGCACTACTCGGACAACATGCTGCACAACTGCCGCATCCTTTGCATAAAGCTTCGTTGACCACCGAAACGCCCCGTCTGGAATCGAAATCGATCGCCGAGTACGGACAAAGCCCGATACAAACCTGGCAGCCGATACAGATATCGGGATCGATACTGGATATGGCCGACGGCACATGGACCTTACCACATTTGGTTAGTGACAGGGCTTTTGCGGCGGCACCGGAGGCCTGGGCCACTGTATCGGGTATATCCTTAGGTCCCTGGCAGGCTCCGGCGATAAAAACACCATCGGTTGAGGTGTTCAGGGGCCCCAACTTGGGGTGTTCCTCCAGGAAAAAATGATCGGCTCCCTGATTAATGCCGAAAATTCGCCCTACTTCTGCGGCATCTTTTTTGGCCTCCATGGCTGCACAAAGAACTACCATATCTACCGGCACCCTGATAATTTTTCCTAAAAGTGTGTCCTCGGCTATAGCTATCAGTTTGCTGTTTTCTTCAGGAGATTTTGCCTGATCGGTTATTTCAGCTACCTTTCCGCGGATAAAGATAGTGCCTTCCTCCTGACACCGGCGATAGAATTCCTCATAACCCTTACCGTAACATCTCTGGTCAATATAAAAATCATAGACCGGGACATCGAAGCCGAGCTTTTCCTTAATCAGGTGTGAATATTTCAGTGCATACATACAGCAAACCCGTGAACAGTACTCGTGGTAGTTGACATCACGGCTGCCGATACAGTGAAGCAGCGCGACACTTTCAGGTCTTTTGATAAAGTTGCCGTTTTCATCACGAATCATTATATCTCCGCCGGTAGGTCCGGTTGAATTGGTGAGTCGTTCGAACTCCAGGCTGGTAAATACGTTAGGATAACGGCCGTAACCATATTGTTTCATGGGGGTTGGATCCATCAGATCGTAACCGGTGGTGACAATAATACTTCCCACCTGTATCGCTTCGAACGTTTCTTGCATGGTATGATCAATGGCGTTGGCCTCACACACTTTTACGCACTCCATGCATTCTGAACAGGCACCACAGTTGAGGCATCGAAATGCCTCGCGGTGGGCGTCATCTTCCGAAAAGCCCAAATCTACTTCATCAAAAGAGGCTATCCTTTCGGAAACAGACCGTTTCCGTGTCTTAGCACGGTTTTCAGGTAATAGTTTGGGTGAGACAGGGCACCAATTGTCCCCCGGCGGTTCGTTCGGCGTCTTTTTCTGAGCGTAAGCCTCCAAATCCTCCCCCTGGATATATTTTTCAATGGCATCTACAGCTTTATGAGCAGATGCAACCGCTTCAATAACAGTTGCAGGACCGGTAACAACATCGCCGGAAGCAAACACCCCCCCGACGCTTGTCTGCATTGTGCAGGGATTGACCACGAGCGTATTTCTTCGCGTGGTCTCGGGAGCACCTGGCTGAGTCCCCCAGACAGGATCAATCTGCTGACCGATAGCCGGAATCACGGCATCGCAGGAAATGATAAATTCTGTGCCCTCCACGGGGACCGGTCGCCGTCTTCCGCTGTAATCGGAAGGGCCCAACTCGGTTCGGATACACTCAAGACCAGCAATTTTTCCATCTTCACCGATAATCCGAACCGGAGCAGTAAGGTATTCCATCCGGATTCCTTCAACAAGGGCATCCTCAATTTCATTGTCATAGGCAGGCATTTCCTGTCTGCTCCGGCGATAAATCATGGTTACCAGCTCACATCCCAGTCGTCTTGCGGTTCGGGCGGTGTCAATAGCAACATTTCCGCCACCGACGACAACCACCTTTTTTCCCGGAGATTTCCGATCGCCCAGGTTGGCCGCCCGTAAAACGTCAATGGCGTTGACAACTCCCGGGAACTGCTGGTTCTGAAGATGGGTATCAGTACCTTTGTGAGCGCCTGTGGCCAAAAATATGGCGCTATATCCCTGAGATTTCAGATCTTCTAAAGAAAAATCCTTTCCAAAACATGTTCCCGTATATGATTTAATTCCGGTTTTTAGAATATGATCGATTTCATGATCAAGAATTTCCGGCGGTAGCCGATAGTCAGGAATCCCAACCCGGAGCATGCCGCCCAACCGGTCTAATGCCTCAAAAATAGTGATTTGAAATCCTTTTAACCGAAGATAGTAAGCAGCGGTAAGGCCCGCTGGTCCGGAGCCGATGACCGCAATTTTTTCCGGTCGGTCATGAATTTCCGGAAGCGGTAAATCATCTAAAGACACCTGGTCCGATACAAATCGTTTCAATGCCTTTATGGCAATCGGGCTGTCGATCTCGGCTCTTCTGCAGCGAGCTTCACAGGGGTGAGGACATACCCGTCCGAGTGTCCCCGGAAGGGGTAATCGCTCCATAATCAACTGAACTGCTTCAACATATTTTCCCTGGCTGATTAACTGCACATAACCCTGAACATTGATACCGGCGGGGCAGGTAATCACACAGGGAGCCCTGTCCCTTTTATCGATGCAAAATGTGACAGGAACCGCCTGGGGAAACGATCTGTAGATTGCTTTACGATCCATGAGATTTTCATCCCATTCGCTTTTTAAGGATACCGGACATACCTTGGCGCACTCCCCGCAACCGGTGCATATCCCTTCTTTGATATAGCGGGGTTTGCGGCGGACTGTAACCGTGTAATTACCGATATAGCCGGATACATGGGTCACATCGGTATAGGAAAGAAGCTCGATATTCGGATTCTGGGCCACCTCTACCATTTTTGGCGTTCCGATACAGGCGGCGCAGTCCAGGGTTGGAAAGGTCTTGTCAAACTGAAGCATATGGCCACCGATAGTGGTTTCCCGTTCCACCAGGTAAACCTTACTGCCGGAATTACCGATATCCAGGGCAGCCTGCATCCCGGCAATTCCACCACCGACCACCATGATATCCGGGTGGACATTTACCTCCCGTGTTTCAAGTTCCTGATGAAATTTGACCCGGTTGATGGCTGCGGCAACCAATGTTTTGGCTTTATCAGTGGCGACATCCTCATTTTCGGTAACCCAGGAAACCTGTTCCCGTACCGATGCCATCTGAAACAAATAAGGATTTAAACCCGCTCGCTGACAGGTTTTCTGGAACGTTTTCTCATGAAGACGGGGTGAACAGGATGCTACGACCACACGGTTCAGAGCATATTCATTGATATCTTTTTCAATGATTTCCTGGCCGGGATCGGAACACATAAACTTATAATCCCTGGCAACCACAACATTTTCCAAAGTGGCGGCGAAGGCGGCAACTTCCTTAACTCTCACCTTATGGGCGATATTGATGCCGCAATGGCAAATGTAAAAACCGATTCTTATCGCCATGGAAGCCCCCTTTTCAATTAAAACAGTTCGGAAAGCCGGAGTGATTAAAAACAACAGAAATTTAAACTCTCCAACTTTTAAAAACCCTTTTTTACTTTTACCGCTTCAAATTGTCAAACTTTATAAGATTATTTTATTTAGTGCCCGAACGAAAACCAGGATTTTTCGTTCGGGCACTGTTTAGATCATAAAAAAAGCGGAAGCCGTTTTTTTAAACGACTTCCGCTTTTTTATCAAAACTTTGACGGTTAACTAATGTCAGACAAGGCTAACAGCATGATCCCTGCGAACCACAGCCACCACAGGGATTGTCGCCTGCATCCGGAGTACAGCAGCATCCTTGTCCCTGACTGGGTGTATCAGTGATACCTACAATTTCAATATCAAAATTTAAGGTTTTTCCGGCCAATGGATGGTTTAAATCCACCACTACTTTTTCATCATTCACTTCTTTAATTTTAACCGGAACCTGCTGACCTGTCGTAGTTTGTAATGCTACGACAGCCCCTACTTTTGGATTCAAATCACCGGGAACCTGAGAGCGGGCAAAAGCCCTTTCAAGTGTTTCATCCCGATGGCCGTAAGCATCTTCCGGTTCCAGGGTAAAAGATTTCTTCTCTTGTTTGTCCATACCCACCAGGGCATCTTCAAACCCTTTGATTAGCTGCCCCTCACCAATCTTTACCTCCAACGGCTGTCCATCTTTGCTGGTATCAAAAATTTCACCATTTTCCAGGGTACCTTTATAATGTACCTGAACATAATCGCCATTTTTTACCGTAGTCATTAAATCTCCTTTAAAAAAGTATTTAGTGCCTGAACGAAAAATCCTGGTTTTCGTTCGGTCACTATTTATAATTATTTTAAGAGCGATTGGGGCAAAGTCAAGGACGGTTTTTCTTTTTATTCAATCAAAATAAGTTACAATCATTCGGTATTCCCCCTGGAACCATTCTTTCTTGATTAACCGGTCTTCAAAAACACAGAGATTATTTTTTGCCAGAAGATCAAAGAATTCTTTTTCATACGTGACCTTCCCAAAATCAATAGTCGTGAGGTGCTTTAATTTCGGTTTGATCATTTCCATCAGGGGAAACTTTTCCTTAAACATGGTTTGAAAAAAAATTACCTTTCCTTCCGGTTGAAGCCAATTGCGAATCCGCTTCAAGACCAGGTTTTGTTTTTCGAAAAGCATAAAGCTCATGCTGAAAAGAATATAGTCAAATAATTGTCCGTTAAAAGGTTCATAGGCTTCAACGGATTCATGGTAAATATCAATAAAATTATCAAGCGCATAAGTTTTTATCAAAGCATCGCAATGTTGCAGGTAATTTTTATTGATATCGATACCCGTGATTTTCAAATTTTTGGATTTGATCAGGGGATGAAATTTTTTAAGCATTAATCCGTTGCCGATTCCCACATCTAAAATCCGGGACCCGGCATCGAAATATTCCAGGCAGTTCTGATAACAATAGTCTGTCACTCTTTTAATAATTACTTTGTATAAAATATTTTTCATTCAACCTTCTTATTACTGGTTATCTTGTTATAAAGAGCTGTTAAAATGTATCCTTTAAAAATGTTTTGTTTTTTTACCTTTTTTTGAAAAATAGTCAATAAGGTTTTTTCAAATTGAAAAAGGATATCATAACTTGATGCCAAGCCCGGAAAGTTCCCTGGTTACCAGCTCGGCCCACCCCCGGTTGGCTTTTGGATTAGCAGGGCTAGGGTGTGAAATTTTTCCCACCATGATATCGGTTTTTTGTAAGACATTGGCGGCACGATCATATGCAAATGTTCCAATACCAACGACAAAATCGGGGTTGAAATATTGAATGGTTGTGTAAAGTGCTCCGTCACAGATATCGAGGAGCGGATGCCTTTCTTTTGCCTTTATGGTATTGGGGGTTTTGTTTCGACCGTCTTTTTCGAAAAACAGCAGTGGACAATAGTTGGCAATGAAAAACCTCGAAAAAAATTCTTCCGGGGTTTTAAATTTGCTCATTACCCATCCCCAGAGGCGTTTCCCGCTGACCTCGCTCTTTTTGCAGGAAAATCCATTGACCGGCCTCTTGGGGTGAGGATTCTCAGGCTTTCCGACCGGTGCCTGGATCTTTAGCCAATTGGTTACTATATTTACCTCTCCGAAAGGAACACCGGTTTGTGCCATTCCCCACGGCCCTGGATTCATTCCGATCAAAACAATTTTTTTGCACCCGCTTCCATAACGTTCCAGGTATATATCATACGGTTTTCGTGCATATTTCAAAGGATTATACACATGTGTCACCGGCGGTCCGAAACTTAAACCTTCCAGATCTACAACTAAATCGTCGGTGATTTTTTTCAGTTCCATCTTACTGCTTACTTTTTTCCCCGGTTTCAGGATTTGTCGCCAGGTACTCAAGATACCTGAACCGTTCCCAACATTCTTCTTCCAGACGTTTATGAAGTATTTGTGCTTCCTCCGGAAATGTTTTTTCCAAAGATGCATATCGGACTTCCCCGGAGATAAATTCTCTAAGGGTTCCATCCGGTTTTTTTGAATCCAGCATAAAAGGATTTTTACCTTCCGCCTTATTTCTGGGGTCAAACCTGAAAAGTGGCCAATATCCTGATTTAACAGCCATCTTTTCTTCCTCCTGACTTTTTATCATGCCTTTTTTGATACCGTGGTTGATACAAGGGGAATAACAAAGCACCAAAGACGGGCCATCATAACTTTCAGCTTCCGTAAACGCTTTGATAAGCTGCTGTTTGTCGCCACCCATAGAGACCGTGGCCACATATACATAACCATAGGTCATAAAGATTCGTGCCATGTCTTTTTTGGTGGTTTTCTTACCGGATGCCGCGAATTTGGCCACAGAACCGGTTGGTGTTGCCTTGGAGGATTGCCCGCCGGTGTTGGAATACACCTCGGTATCAAATACCAGCACATTGACATTTTCTCCGCTGGCCAATACATGATCAATTCCGCCGAAACCAATATCATACGCAGCACCGTCACCGGCAAACACCCAATAGGATTTTTTCGTCAACAAGTTACGCCGTTTATGGATTTCATCCAAAAGTTCCGTATCCAGGTGAGCAGGGAGTAAAGTTTTTAACTGGTCTCCGTATTGTCGGGATTTGACAGGATCATTTTGGTTTTCAAGCCACCTCTGCATGGTTTCTTTCAATGCCTCGGGAATATCAGTTTTGATAGCATCGGCTATCAGGTCTATTAGTTTTTGGCGTTGCTGAAGGTGCCCCAGAAACATGCCGTAGGTAAATTCTGCCGGGTCCTCAAACAAAGAATTGCCCCAGGTAGGGCCATGGCCATCCTGGTTTGTGCAATACGGAATCGATGGTGCCGAGGCTCCCCAGATGGAAGAACATCCGGTGGCATTTCCAATGACCATCCGTTCCCCGAAAAGCTGAGTGAGAAGCTTGGCATAGCTGGTTTCACCACATCCTGCGCAGGCGCCGGAAAATTCCAGCAAAGGCTGGTAAAACTGGCTTCCCTTGACCGAAAACCGGTTTGTCAGGTAGCCGCGGGATGGAAATTTCAGAGAATATTCATAATTCGGCACCTGAATCTCAGTCTGGGTAGCAATAGGCCTCATGATCAACGCAGGCTTTTTGGCAGGACAAATATCAGCGCAGTTGCCGCAACCCTGGCAGTCCAGAGGATTTACCTGCATCCGGAAATAATATCCCTTGACGTCATTTCCCAAAGCTTTTTTGGTTGTAAAGTTTTCCGGGGCTGCCGCCTGTTCTTCTTCGGTTAACAGCACCGGTCGGATAGCCGCATGAGGACAGACCATGGAACATTGGTTGCACTGAATGCAATTTTCGATAATCCATTCGGGAACATTGATCGCGACTCCCCGTTTTTCATACCGGGAAGTACCGACCGGAAAAATGCCGTCCGGACGAAAGGCACTTACCGGAAGAGAATCTCCTTTCAGATTGTTCATGGGGATCATTACCTTTTCTACAAACTCGGGGATATTGTCATCGATGGTTTCTGATGTTGCTTTCAGGGGCACGGTTGCCCATGACCATGGGTAATCCACCCTTTCCAGGTGATCAAGGGTTTTGTCGATGACGTCGAGATTCATCCGGATGACTTCATCTCCCTTTTTAGAAAACATCTTTTCCACTTCGGCTTTGAGGTAGCGCATAGCGTCATCAATCGGAATAACTTCGGAAAGCTTAAAAAAAGCTGTTTGCATAATCATGTTGATTCTTCCGCCTAATCCTGCTGCCTGAGCCAGTTTGACGGCATCGATGTTATAAAAACGAAGTTTCTTTCTGGCAATCGTACGTTTCATGTGGGGGGGAAGCTCTCGCTCCATGTCTTCTATGTTCCAGGGGGAATTTAAGACAAAAATACCGTTTGATTTTATTCCCTCCAGTACATCATAAGCTCTCACGAAATTCGGGTTATGGCATGCAACATATTCTGGTGAATAAATTTGATATGCGGACTGGATCGGCATTTTGCCGAACCGAAGATGGCTGATAGTGGTTCCTCCCGATTTTTTTGAATCATAGGCAAAATACCCTTGTGTGTAAAGATCGGTATTGTCGCCGAGAATCTTGATCGCCATTTTGTTAGCGCCTACCGTACCATCGGAACCAAGTCCCCAGAACTTACAGCGAACTGCGTCTCCGGGGGCTACGCCAAAAATTTCCACTGCCTCCAGGGATTCATGGGTTACATCATCTTCAATGCCGATACTAAAATGATTTTTGGGAAGGGTTGCGTTCATGTTCTTGAACACGCCATTCACCATAGGGGGATTAAATTCCTTGGAGCCCAAACCGTAACGCCCGTTAATAATCATGGGCATGGCGCCGCATTCCATAAATGCAGTACATACATTGTTGTAGAGCGGATTTCCAATAGAGCCGATTTCTTTGGTTCTGTCCAGGACGGTAATACGCTGAACCGTCATCGGCACCACCCCAAGAAGGTGTTTCGGAGAGAAAGGCCGGAATAACCGCACTTTTACCAATCCTACTTTATCGCCTTTACGCACACAGTAATGAACATACTCTTCAATCGTTTCACAGGATGAGCCCATGGCAATGATCACCTGTTCCGCTTTGGGATGGCCCACATAATCGAACAGTTTGTATCGGCGCCCCGTAATGGTGGCCACTTTTTTCATGTTCTCACTGACAATAGCCGGGATTCGGTGATAGTAAAGATTGGCAGCTTCCCGTCCCTGGAAATAAATATCCGGATTTTGAGCAGTCCCCCGAATTTCCGGTTTTTCGGGATTAGCTCCCCGGGTACGGAATTTTGCTACAGCATCCCAGTTAACCAGCTTTTTCATGTCCTGGTAATCGATCATTGCAATTTTTTGAATTTCATGAGATGTCCGAAAACCATCGAAAAAGTGCAGAAAGGGAAGGCTGGATTCAATGGCTGACAAATGGGACACCAGTCCTAAATCCATGACCTCCTGAACTGATGAGGATGCCAGCATGGCGAATCCTGTCTGACGAACAGCCATTACATCCTGATGATCCCCAAAAATAGACAGGGCATGCGCTGCAATTGCGCGGGCTGTTACATGAAAAACAGCGGGAAGTAATTCCCCGGCGATTTTGTACATATTCGGAATCATCAGTAAAAGTCCCTGAGAGGCGGTAAACGTAGTGGTGTAAGCCCCGGCAGCCAGAGAACCGTGAACTGTGGCGGCCGCACCTGCTTCTGATTGCAGTTGACGCACCAAAAGCGTCTGGCCAAAAATATTTTTTAATCCATTGGCTGCCCATTCATCGGCTATCTCACCGATCGGTGATGATGGCGTAATGGGATAAATATTGGCAACTTCGCTCATTGCGTAAGCCACATGTGCTGCCGCGGTATTGCCGTCAATGGTTTTCATTTTTTTTTTCATTTCATAACTCCTTAAAAAGAAATTCCAGGCACAGACACATTCAAAAATGAGGTAAAAAAAGAAAAAAACACCAAGTCGCTGCATTGTTTTTCATGAGCGTCTGCGGTATGAAACCCGTATTAATTTCATAAAAAAGCTTGACAATGCTTGAGGCGATGTGCTAACTCATATTTTTCGATCGAGCGCTCACTCACTTTACATCAGATGGTTGTATTCCTCCGATGTGTGCTGTGAGTTGGAAGATTATTCCCTATAACCCGATAGGCAGGTTTTGGTTAATTTGCTCACCGCAGAA
>JAGYNR010000054.1 GCA_018399715.1 Desulfobacterales bacterium
TTTATCTGTCTATAAAGATGCTGTTCAGCAAAAAAAGCGATTTCAGTAACCCCTGTGCTGATCTTGTTTGTGATGCTCGTCCTTATTATGCCAGTAAAATATCAATTTAGCTGACTTATTTAGTGCCCGAACGAAAACCAGGATTTTTCGTTAAGATCAAGAAAGATGAAAATTTTAACCACAGGCATACATTGACTATTTC
Source organism: Desulfobacterales bacterium (assembly GCA_018399715.1). Taxonomy (GTDB): domain Bacteria; phylum Desulfobacterota; class Desulfobacteria; order Desulfobacterales; family SKZT01; genus M55B149. Next base: position 203 of record JAGYNR010000054.1, read on the forward strand.
GGGATTAAAATTTGAGTCTGACGCAGATATTGGCGAAAAAAACAGTTTTCGTTCAGGCACTATTTAAATCCCTGAGACAGATGCAAATCATAATTTTTACGCGCTATCCAATGCCAGGAAAGGTCAAGACAAGACTGATCCCTGCAATAGGTCCCAAAAAGGCATCCAGGCTGCAAAAGCTCATGACTGAACATATCGTTGAACAGGCCATGGAATTTTGCAATAAACAAAACAAAAGCAAACTTTCAATTTCAGTTTATGGTACGGGTGGAAACATTAAGGATTTCAAGGCATGGCTGGGCCCTGAGGTTGATTACCAACTACAGCCTCAGGGCGAACTTGGCTTCAGAATGGGAATGATTTTTCGGAATGCCTGTAAGTTCAAGAAAAAGCCAGTTGTCCTGATTGGCTCGGACTTGCCCGGCTTAACTCCTGAGATCTTTCAGCAGGCATTTGAGGCTTTGGAAAAAAATGATCTGGTCTTAGGGCCTTCCACAGACGGGGGCTATTATCTGATAGGGATGAAGGTTTTTTATCCGGAACTTTTTCAAAATATCGAGTGGGGAACAAAGAATGTGTACAAAAAGACCATCGACGTTGTTGAAAAAGTAGGACTGGAATTCAAAGAGCTTCCTGTCCTTCATGATATTGACCGTGCTGAAGATCTGGAAATATTACGTACGCATCCGAAGTGGGAAAAAATTTTTTCTACAGTGCCCCTTCTCTCGATCATCATACCTGCTTTGAACGAAGAAAAAATGCTCGCATCAACTTTGAAGCGGGTTTATCATGCTCAGTCCATAGACGTCATTGTAGTGGACGGCGGTAGCCGGGACAACACCTATGCAATTGCGCGACAATCAGGAGCAAGGGTGTTAAAAAAGACTGGCGGTCGTTCAGCACAGCAAAATGAAGGTGCTGCCCAGGCCAAGGGGGAACTTCTCTTGTTTTTGCATGCAGACACTCTGCTTCCAAACGGCTATGACCAGATGATCCGTACTGCCTTAGCGTCTCCAAAAATTGTGGGTGGCGCCTTTCGCTTTAAAACAGACGATCATGGAAAAAAATTAAAAATTGTGGAACTATTTGTCAATCTCCGTTCCTCTTGGCTCAGATTACCTTATGGTGATCAGGGGCTGTTTATGGAAAAGCGAGTTTTCAATGAAATCGGTGGATTTGCCCCTGTTTCCATTATGGAGGACTTTGATCTAGTACTGCGTCTTCGAAGGCGGGGACGACTGGTTCTTTTGAACCACGCTGCCATCACTTCAGCCAGGCGCTGGCAGGAACATGGCGTCCTTCGCACCAGTATCATAAACCAGATGATGATTTTAGGATTTTTTGCCGGTCTGCCGAGCACAAAGCTCAGAGAAATTTACAAGGTAAACAAAACATCAAGGCCGAAGCTCTAAAATTACGATGAAATGAATATGGTAAAAAAAATAGTAGTCCTTGGGGGTGGACATGCTCATCTGCTTATCCTTTCCAATCTGAACAAATTTCGGGAACGGGGGTGCCGGGTGAGCGTCGTTCAGCCGTCCCCTTATCACTATTATTCCGGAATGGGACCGGGATTGCTTGCTGGAAGTTATAATCCCTCAGAAATTCGGTTTTTTACACAAAAAATGGTACAAAATCAAGGTGGTGAATTTTGCCTGGATAAGGCTGAAACCATTGACCCCATTAAAAGAACCGTTGAACTGCAATCGGGCCAAATACTGGAATATGATCTTTTATCCTGCAATGTCGGCAGTTTTGTGCCGATGGAAATTGTCAATCCGGGAGCAAAGGACGTCTTTTCCGTCAAACCCATTGTATCTTTGCTTCAGGCCCGGGAGCGGGTACGGCAACTGCTTTTGCAGGGCAATCCCCACTTGGCGGTGGTAGGCGGCGGACCTGCTGCCCTGGAGATTGCGGCCGGACTGCGAGCTCTAACCAGAGCATACCCTGGCACCCCTGCCCGAATCACTATCTTTGCCGGACACTTGTTTCTTTCGCGATTTCAAGAACGTCTGCGCGAAATAGCTGAACAAACCATGCATAGCCTTGACATAGCAGTTATCGAAGGAGCCTATGCAAAACAGGTGGATACAAAGAAAATTGTACTCAATAACGGCCTGGTTTATAAACCGGATCTGTGTATGCTGGCCACCGGAGTCCGCCCCAGCTTACTGTTTCAGACATCCGGCCTGCCTACCGGGCTGGATCAGGGACTTTTGGTCAATAAATATTTACAAAGCGTAACATATCCGGAAATATTTGGGGGAGGCGACTGTATTTCTTTTCAGCCTCAATCTCTAGATAGGGTAGGTGTCCATGCGGTACGGCAAAATCCCGTTCTTTTGAATAACCTTTTAGCTAAAGTGAAAAATATCACGCTAAAGCCTTTTCGCCCTCAGAAGAAATATATGCTTATTTTTAATACAGGAGACCAAAAGGGCATTCTGGTTCGGGGTAAACTGGTCTTAAGCGGCAAGTGGGTTTTTAAGCTGAAAGATCGCATTGACCGCAATTTCATGAAGCGGTTTCAAATTCCTGAATAAAATTATGGAAAAAGATGTGAACGAAGCCAACCTAAAAAGCTTTCTAAGAACCAATTGGTTGCGGATAGTCCTGGTCTTGTTGGCGGCTGCTCTGATAATATCCTTTTTTAGCCTTGAGCTGAACCAATATCTGAGTCTTTCCTTCGTCAAAAAGGCCAGAGAAAAATTCGAGCTTATCTATAACCGGAATGGATTCATGGTTTTAGGTGCATATTTTCTGATCTATATAGGTACTACCGCCTTGAGTTTACCGGGAGCAGCGGTTCTTAGCCTGGTGGGTGCAGCTTTGTTTGGATTCTGGCGGACCCTGGTTTTGGTTTCCTTTGCCTCCACAATCGGGGCGACATTAGCCTTTATGGTTGCCCGTTACCTGTTACGTGCCTGGGTACAGGACAAATTCGCCAAACGCTTAAGGGCAATTAATCAGGGAATTGAGCGTGAAGGGGCCTTTTATCTGTTTACCTTAAGGCTTATCCCGGCCGTTCCTTTTTGGGTCATTAATTTAATAATGGCATTAACTCCCATGAGAACAAGCACCTTTTTTTGGGTCTCCCAGATTGGCATGCTTCCCGGGACAACAGTCTATGTGAATGCCGGGACGCAATTAGGCAATGTTCAGTCTCTGGAGGATATTTTTTCCATCAAACTCATACTTTCTCTTGCATTTCTGGGACTTTTTCCTTTATTGGTCCAAAAAGGCATGAGATTCTACCGCCGGGGAACAGGAAAACTGAAATCACCACTCGAGTAAGGATAACCGAAGATGGCTTCTTATGACTATGACCTTGGCGTCATTGGCGCTGGTGCTGCCGGCCTGACCCTTACCGCCGGAGCAGCCCAGATGGGTGCAAAGACACTGCTTGTGGAGGCCCGCAACCAATTGGGCGGTGACTGCCTGCATTTCGGATGTGTGCCATCCAAGACGCTTATCCGATCGGCCCATGTCTACTGGCAGATGAAAAACGGCTCCAAATTTGGACTCCCGGAATTTTCCCCTCCTCCAGTTGATTTTTCCCAGATTTCCAAAAGGATACAAAACGTTATCGTCCGAATTCAAAAACACGATTCAGTAGAGCGTTTCTGCGCCTTGGGCGCCCGGATCGAATTTGGCCTGGCCGAATTTTTGGATGAACATCACATTCGCCTTAACGGCAGGAGAATCAGTGCACAAAAGTGGGCCATTGCCACGGGTGCAAGCCCTGTCATCCCTCCAATCAAAGGGTTGGCCCAAGTTAGGTATCTGACCAATGAGACAATATTCTATCAGTCTAACCTGCCTGCAGAAATGATTATTTTGGGCGGTGGCCCCGTTGCCGTAGAAATGGGTCAGGCTCTTAACCGCCTGGGCTGTCGAATTACGATCATTCAGCGCAATGAACACATCATGTCCCAAGAGGATCCGGACATGGCTTTGTGGGTGCAAAAAATTTTAGAAAATGAAGGGATACGAGTGTATGCGGGGGTTGAAATTCAGGAAGTACGGGAAGAAAACGGATTAAAGCGGGTCATTGCACTGGACCGGCAAGGAAAGGAGCGTGTCTTTAAGGCTCGGGACCTGTTTTTGGCCTTGGGACGCCAGGCCAATGTACATCATCTTAAACTAGAAAGAGCAGGAGTATATTATACGGATGAGGGAATTCTGGTCGACCATAAAATGCGTACCAGCCAAAAACATATCTTTGCCATCGGAGATATCACCGGATGCTACCCATTTACCCATGCTGCCGGGTATGAAGCAGGGGTTGCCCTTTCCAATGCGATCATCCATTACCCCAGGAAAGCAGATTATACCTGGATGCCCCGGGTCACGTATACAGACCCGGAACTGGCTGTCATGGGCAAGACAGAGGCTCAATTGCGGGCCGACGGCACGGATTATGTCCTCTGGAGCGAATCATTCGAAAATAATGACCGCAGTCTGGCCGAAGGTTACCCAATCGGCAAGATAAAATTATTGTTGGACAAAAGCGAAAAGGTTCTTGGGGTTCAGATTCTCGGACCACGGGCAGGTGAGCTTCTTGGAGAGTGGGTAGCGGTATTAAACGGAGGTATTAAGCTGTCTACCCTGGCCTCGGCAGTTCACCCCTATCCTACCCTGACCGAAATTAACAAACAGGTGGCCGCAGATGTTATGGCTCCCAAAATTTTTGGAGGTTTCTTGAAAAAAGGGGTCAATCTGGTTTTTAACTATAAAGGACGTGCCTGCGAATTGGGTTCAGACAGGGATTGACCCGTCTTACTGCTTAAAAGATGCGTATAGGACAAATGTATAAAAAAATAAGTGAATATGGAATCATCGGCAACCTGCAGACTGTTGCTCTGATCGGCCGTGATGGCAGTATGGACTGGTTATGCTATCCTTATATTGACTCCCCGTCGGTCTTTGCTGCTTTGCTGGATCATGAAAAAGGAGGCCTATGTCGAGTATATCCTGATTCCGGGGAAGAAAAGAACTGGGATGCCGTCCAATCCTATATACCGCAGACCAATGTTCTGGTTACCAGTTTTCGTACCCGAAGAGCAATCCTTCGGCTGACAGACTTTATGACGGTGTCTGAATGCCCAACTGACGATAAAGTTGGGCAATGTGCTGCAACCGTCATTTATCGAAAGCTTGAGGTGGAAAAAGGGCAAATTCAGGTCAAAATTGATTTCATTCCCCGCTTTGACTATGCCAGAGATGAAACTTTACTCGAATCTTTATCGGGAGGCGGCGTTTTGGCTTACGGTAGTAATATGCAGCTCGCCCTTACCGCTACCCACCCTTTTGAGTTGCAAGAAGGTGGTGCTGTAGCGTTTTGGTCTTTGAAGCAAGGCGATATTGTCTGGATACGCTTAGGTTCCAGCGGGCCAATGGGCTCTTGCTCCATGTCGGATAAGTCCTGTGTCAATTTGCAGGAAGGAACCCGGGCTCTCGATCAGACTACTACCTTCTGGCGAAATTGGCTCGCTCGAAGGGAAACAGGTTGCAGTCAGGCGTTGGGTGAATATAAAGATATGCTTGAACGATCGGCTCTGGTGTTAAAACTCTTACATTACGGACCGACAGGTGCCATTGCGGCTGCAGCGACGACTTCCTTGCCTGAGGAGATTGGGGGAGTGCGCAATTGGGATTACCGCTATACCTGGATTCGCGATGCCTCATTTACGCTTCAGGCGCTATACAATCTGGGGCATCTCTCAGAGACAGAAGGATATCTGAATTGGTTAGAACATGTCTTGAACCAGGGGGGAGTCGAGTCCATGCAGATCATGTACGGTCTGCGCGGAGAACGCGAACTCCCCGAACAGGAACTTTTGCATCTGGACGGCTATAAGGGCTCCCGACCGGTGCGTATCGGTAATGCAGCAGCTCGACAACGTCAGCTGGATATTTATGGTGAATTGATGGACGCTATCCTGCATCTAGCCAATTACGTGGGTAAAATCCGACAAGAGCACTGGCCTGTCTTGCGTGATATCTGCGATCATGTAGTCAAACACTGGCAGGAACCGGATACGGGGATATGGGAGGTCCGCGGTGGCCCCTTTCATTTTGTTTATTCCAAGGTCATGTGCTGGGTTGCCCTGGACCGGGGACTCAATATCGCCAAGCGCTATGGTTTTCCGTGTGATAAACTGGTTTGGGAAAACGCAAAGCAAGAGATCATGCAAGCGGTACTGGAAAAAGGTTACGATCCGAATCGCAAGGTTTTTGTGCAGCATTTTGAGACTGACACGCCGGATGCCGCCAACCTTCTGATTCCTATGCTGGGGTTTCTGCCCTTTGACGATCCCCGGGTTTTAAATACCATTCAAACTGTCCAGGATGAACTTACCCAGGACGGACTACTCTACCGCTATAAAAGTGAGGACGGCTTGCAAGGAGAGGAAGGCGTATTTTTGCTATGCAGTTTTTGGCTCATAGATTGCCTGATTGCGTTGGGACGACTTCGGGAGGCAGAAATTCTTTTACATCGGCTGGAAAAAACCGCCAATCATCTCGGTTTATTTGCCGAGGAATTCGATCTCATCTGGCAGGAACCACTGGGTAATTTCCCCCAGGCCTTTACCCATATCGGCTATGTCAACAGCGCCATGAATCTCCTGCGAGCCAGAGAACGGGAGGACTTAAGCCAGCGTAAAAAAGCGTTAAGGTTTGTTTCCGCCAAAAAACCCATTATAAGGGCTGTAAATGAATTTGTGCACAAAAAAGGTTTGCCTCATGTAGTGGTTTTAAACCAGGGGCAGCCCCATGAACGGGTTTCAATCAAGGATATAGCCCCAAAATTAAGGCATACCATGAACCTTCTGCGGGGAGCCTATTTTGATGCCAACAAAGGCCGGGTGGCCTATGAGCAAATGGCTGAATCAGAGGTCTACTCACACTATGTAGATATTGCCAGAAACCTTAACCAATTTGATCCCGGCTGGCTAAACGGCAAAGGAGACAAAATCGCCTTCTGGATCAATCTCTACAATGTTATAGTGGTGCACGGTGTTGTCTGGTTTCGGGTTCAAGATTCTGTCAAGGAAGTGAGTCATTTTTTCAAGCGTATTAAGTATAACATTGGTGGCCGTCTGTATTCACCTGAAGATATTGAACACGGGATTCTGCGGGCCAACCAACGGCCGCCCTACGCTTTGCGAAAACGGTTTCAAAAAGGTGATCCCCGTCTGAAATATGTACTCGGACCGGAACAGTTCGATCCCAGAATCCATTTTGCTCTGGTCTGCGCTTCTTCTTCCTGTCCGCCCATAGGTCTTTATACCAGTGAAAACCTTGATAATGAATTGACCCTGGCAGCTAAAACTTTTTGCAATGCCGAGGGCGTTATCCTGGACCGCGTGAACAAAAAAGTTAGCCTTTCCAGGATCTTTAGCTGGTATGCCCGGGATTTTGGAGATAGCATACCGAAACGTCTGCGCTACTTGGCGACGTTTCTATATAATCCCGAAGACAGGACCTTTTTAAATGAAGCGGCAGAAAAACTAAACGTCAGCTTTCAAAAATATGATTGGCATTTAAACCGAGGTTAATTTAAAATCAGTCTTTAAAGCGTTTTGTTTGTTCAAATAAAAATTTACGGAACCTATTTGGCAAGCAACCAATAAAGTAGCCTCTTTGGTTGTATCCTTGCTGATGGCAGACGACTTTGTCCATGGCTTATTTGTTCGATGATGGCAGCCTTTTGTTCACCCTGGAGCAAAAAAAAGACGATTCGGGCGGCATTGATTAAGGGAAATGTCATGCTCACCCTGGGCAAGGCCGGGTTGCCGATAGGAGGCACACCTACGGCCAGGCGATATTTTTCTTCCAGGTGGGGGCTCCCTGGAAAGAGCGAAGCCGTATGACCGTCGGTTCCCATGCCCAGATGTATAATATCAAAAACCGGAAGTTTCTGATTAAAAACAGCGTGAATTTGTTTTTCATACGCTTCTGCGGACTGATCGGGAGGCATGTCCGTTTGGGGTGCATAGACATGTTCCCGGGGGATAGGCACATGGTCTAAAAACAGTTTTTGGGCTTGCCCCAGGTTGGATTCGGGTGAATTCGTAGGGACCAACCGCTCATCTACCAGAAAGACACGGGTCTTTTGCCAGGCAATATCTTTTTCGTGGGATAATATGCTCAGGAATTTTCGGGGGGTAGTGCCTCCTGAAATGGCCAAGCTGAACCAGCCTCTGGTCTTTAAGGCCTTTTCTGCAGCCCTTTTTACCACAGCACAGGCCTTTTTGCTGGCTGTTTCCAGGTCTTTAAAATATTCAAGCTTGTTCATGAGCGTAGCTCGCCTATGTTTTGGTTTAGCATTGAAAACAGACAGCAATTCTTATACACTAATTTTATAAACATGTTGATTGTATTTTGCAATCCACTTTCTGCCAAAAGCGAGGGGCTATGGGCTGTTATCTCATGCCGAAAATCGAGGAAATACTTAAAAAAGCCGGCGATTTTAAAGGTATTAATCGTGATGAGGCAATCGAATTAATGCATCTTGAGCTTGATTCCAGAGAAACATATGCCTTGATGCAGACTGCCAACCAGATGAGCAGGGAGCAATTCAATAACAAAGGAGAAAACCACTTTCATATCGGGATCAATATTGACCCCTGTCCCTTTAACTGCAGGTTTTGTTCTCTCACCCAAAAAGCAGGCATTTTTAAGAAAAAAATAGATTTCTCCTTTGAAGACATTTTGGATTGGGCCAAGATTGCAGCGGAAAACAGTTCAGATGCGCTGAACATAATGACAACTGGTACATACCCCTTGAACAGATTGGCAGAAATAGGCAAAAGACTCAAAAAACAGGTTGATATTCCGATGGTGGCCAATACCCGGGATTTGAATCATAAAGAGGGAGAAAAACTTTTGGATGCAGGATTTGTTGGAGCATATCACGCACTTCGTCTGGGCGAGGGAAAGGACACCCCCTTTGGACCGGAAAAAAGGATCCGGACTATCCAGATATTAAAGGATGTGGGGCTGCGCTGGATGAATTGTGTGGAACCGGTGGGACCGGAACACAAAGCCGAAGAAATCGTTGATCTTATGCTACTGGCCAGGAAATTCAATGCCACTTATAGCGGGGTGATGCGAAGAATCAATTTTCCGGGCTCTCCCATGCAACGATACGGCATGATCAGTGAACGCGAGATGTCTCGAATGGTTGCAGTGAGCAGGCTGGTCATGGGGGACATTCCCAAGGCTCACTGCACCCATGAACCTCACAGCGTTTCACTTACTGCCGGGGCCAATCTCTTTTTTCCGGAAGTGGGCTCCAATCCACGTGATGGAGCAGACCAGATAGATGGGGGACGGGGTAAATCCATTTTGATAACCAGAAAAATTCAGCAAGAAATGGACTGGGATCCGAGTCTACCCTCAAATTGCTTTAATGTGCCGTAAGATTACCTGTCGGTACATGAGTCAAAACCGATATTGTGCCAAAATCAGAAAAAAAGGAGAATTTTCATGAAAATGGCAATGATTGGATTGGGGCGCATGGGGATGAATATGGCGAGGCGGCTTCTTCAAAATGGGCACGAAGTAGTGGTCTACAACAGAACACCTCAGAAGACGGATCAGATTGCACTGGAAGGAGCAGCGGCAGCGTATACGTTACCGGAGATAGCCGAAAAACTGACATCCCCCAGGATCATTTGGCTCATGCTTCCTGCCGGATCGGTCATAGATGAACACTTGCTTCAGCTCAAGGAAATTCTGGCCCCCGGAGATATTGTGATTGATGGTGGGAATACCTATTTTAAAGATGACATACGGCGTGCAAAATCCCTGGCGGAAAAAGAGATATACTTTATGGACGCCGGCGTCAGCGGCGGAATCTGGGGTCTGGAAATCGGCTATTGCCTTATGATTGGTGGCCCTGCGGAGATCTTTCAGATTTTAGAACCACTATTTAAATCCCTGGCCCCGCAAGAGGGCTATCTCCACTGCGGTCCGGCCGGCGCGGGTCACTTTGTGAAAATGGTTCACAATGGCATCGAATACGGGATGATGCAGGCCTATGGCGAAGGCTTTCAGATCATGGAAGCCTCACCCTATGCCGATACACTTAATTATGCCGATATCGCCCATCTTTGGAATCAGGGGAGCGTCGTTAGGTCATGGCTTTTGGAGCTTGCGGAGGCGGCTTTTTCAAAAAATAAAAAGCTTACCGACATCCGGGGGATTGTGGAGGATTCCGGGGAAGGGCGTTGGACCGTTCAGCAAGCAATAGAGACAGGGATTTCCGCACCGGTCATTACTTTGTCACTCATGAATCGATTTCGATCAAGGGATACGGACGCTTTTTCAGACAAAGTAGTAGCGGCACTGAGACGAGAATTCGGTGGTCATTCTGTCGTTGAATCGCAAAAGAAATAAAATCGCTTGATCACCGAAAATTTTCAACTTGTGCGGATGGAATCTTTGGATGGGTCGCAATTCCCCCCTCAAGGGGGGAATTCACCACGATACCTGTAACAATGGCAATAAAACCTCAGAATGTCTCTTAACTTGATCTGTATAGCTCTTATCCATCTTACGAAACTCAACCGCACAGGTCGAAAAATTTGATTGTCGTGTGGGGGGTGAAAAATGAATGATTTTATAAAAACAGAAAAAAAGGATTTCCAAACCAGGGTCGTTGGCATCTCAGAGAATGTGAGTTTTTCCAAAAATCATTGTCCTTTTGACGAAGTAATGGAACCATGTGCCATTGTCATCTTGGGAGCTTCCGGAGATTTGACGGCCAGGAAGCTGCTTCCCTCCCTTTTCAATCTATATCTAAATAATGGTCTTCCCAATCCGTTTTTGATCGTTGGATGTGGTCGTACCAGGATAGGAAATGATGAGTTTCGGGAACGTATGAAGAAGGCGCTCTCTGAAAGTGCAAGTTGGGATCAAAAAAAATGGAAGGACTTTGTGGGTCTTTTGTTTTACCAGCCCATTGACTATGATGACAGCTCTGCTTATGCCAATCTGGCAGAGGTTCTTGGTGAACTGGACCGCAAATATGAAATCGGTGGAAACCGGATTTTTTATCTTGCAATTCCTCCTATCCTATACGAGACGACCGTTAGGATGCTGGGACAGGCTTCTGTGTCGCAGGAGTACAGAGAGCAAAAAGGATGGTCAAGGATCGTTGTGGAAAAACCCTTCGGCCGCGATCTCAAGACAGCCCGTACGCTCGACAGGGTCTTGCATCAGCATTTTCAGGAACATCAGATTTTCCGGATCGATCATTACCTTGCCAAAGAAACCGTCCAGAATATCCTTATGTTTCGTTTTGCCAATGCCATTTTCGAACCTCTCTGGAACCGAGGGTACATTGATTATATCAGCATCATGGCAGCAGAGAATCTGGGCGTCGAACACCGGGCAGGTTATTATGATCATTCAGGGGTACTTCGGGATATGTTTCAAAATCATATGATGCAGCTTTTGGCCCTTTGTGCCATGGAACCGCCTTCTCTTTTCGAGGCGGACCGGGTGAATGATGAAAAAGTGAAACTTTACCGCTCCCTGAGACCTTTCCCTGTAGAAAAACTGGAGGACTATCTCGTTCTGGGTCAATATGGCAGAGGAACTATAGTTGGCAAGCCTGTTTCTGCTTACCGTGAAGAACCGGATGTCAAGCCGGATTCCCTTACGCCAACTTTTGCTATGATGAAAGTCTTTATAGACAATTGGCGCTGGCAGGGAGTGCCTTTTTACCTGTGTTCCGGCAAGCGACTGGCTGAAAAAAGAACGGAGATGGTGATTCAGTTTAAAGAAGTTCCGCATTCCATGTTTCGTCACAGTATTGGGGAGCACATCATTGCCAACCGATTGATTCTGGGAATTTATCCGGATGAAAAGATAAGTCTTACCTTCCAAACAAAAAATCCGGGAATAATTTGCTTGCGGTCTGTGACCATGGACTTTCATTATCATCAGGGATATAAAGGGCCGCTTTTGGATGCTTATGAGAAGGTGCTACACGATGTGATCGTGGGCGATCACATGCTGTTCTGGCGACAGGATGGCGTTGAGCTTTGCTGGTCCTTTCTTACCCCGATTCTGGAGGAATGTGAGGCATGCGGCAACCGTGCCGAGATGCTTTTGCCCTACCAGGCGGGAAGCTGGGGGCCTGATGCGGTGAAGAATCTTTACCGTAGAAATCCGGCAGGAAGATAAAAGGTGTCTGTTTTTTAGCATGAGCAAACCTGTCAACAGTTTGATGAGCTAGATACTGATCAGAATGGAGTGCTTTCTTTTATGGCGGCTTTCGATACATACAGGTAGAGTTAAAAGTAAGAATAAATTTTCTTGAGATTGTCCAGATTGAGCTGGGTGATGACATTAAATATTACAATACAGCGTTCAGGCAAAAAATCAGAAGGAGAGGATGGGTGAAATCGAAAGCAGCAATATCGTTGAAATTTGTCTCGGAATTGGATGAACCGGTGGGATACTTGATGGTTGAGACGGATGATGAAAAATTTGCCAAACAAACTGCCCGTCAATGGGGCGAGAGCAAATTGGACATACCGAAAAAAAGCTAACCAGGAGCTGTTGCCGACTGGGTTCCCTCGCGGCAAAGCCCCGCCGTTGGGCTGTATCACCGACCATGTCCGGATGAAAAATTGATCTGTAAAAGGAGCTCAAAAATGGAAAACAAAGACCATGTTTACAGGAAGCTTCAGCGGCATTTAAACAGTCAGGCGGTAGGATTTCCAGCAACAAAGTCAGGTTCGGAAATCAGGATTTTAAAACACATTTTTACACCCCAAGAGGCTCAGATCGCTATATGTTTGACCTACAAATTTGAACCGATAGAAACGGTATTTGAAAGAGTCAAGCATGTAGTTGAATCGCCTGAAAAATTAGAAGAGCTGCTTGACCATATTGAAGAAAAAGGAGGGATTGAATCAAAGATTAAAGGAAGCAAAAGGTATTTTTCTATTCCTCCGCTTGTAGTGGGAATGTACGAGTATCAAATTGGCAAACTCACTCCCCGGTTCATAAAAGATTTTGATCGTTATATTTCGGACAAGAAATTTGGAATCGAGTTCATTAGTACAAAACTCCCCCAAATGCGCACAATTCCGATTGGGAAAAGTATCAAACCTCAGCATAAAGTAAGCACATTTGATGAAGTGGCCTTGCTACTGAAACAGGCTGAAGCACCTTTCGTTATTTTAGAATGCATATGTCGTCAGAAAAAAAGCTTATTGGGCGAGAATTGCCGGGTTACGAATCGTAAAGAAACCTGCCTCGCCGTTGACAACATGGCCCAAGCTGCCCTGCGGTATGGAGTTGGAAGAGAAATTACGCTGGATGAGTCAATGTCCATTCTTGAAAAGAATCAAAAAGAGGGTTTGGTTCTTCAACCATCCAATACCGAAAAAGCCGAGTTCATTTGTTCATGTTGCGGATGCTGCTGCGGAATGCTTGCTATGCATAAAAAATTACCGAAGCCCGTTGATTTTTGGGCTTCAAATTTTTTTGCGGTGATAGATACAGATGCATGCAATGGATGCGGTAATTGTGAAAAGCGCTGTCAAGTCGGTGCGGCAAAGGTATCTGCCCAGAATGGGCAAGCCTATATAGACCTTAACCGTTGCATAGGATGCGGGGTGTGTGTACCCACCTGCCCTAAAAACGCAATATCCCTGCGAAAAAAGCCAACTGAGGTAATTCCACCACAAACCAGAGAAGACCTTCTCGATACGATTATGACCCACAAAAAAGGGGCGTTAGGCAAATTGAAAGTCACCGGAAAATTGATATTTGACTCAATCAAAACAGGCCAGACTCATTTGCTGAAATGAAATGGGTAATGGCATGAATGAACCCTATGGGGCATCCTGACGACACTAGGAGCCGTTACCATTTTCATCATTTGTATCTTCTATATAATAGCTTCGCTTAAAATAACATGGACTCTGCCAGGTACGTAGAAGTTCAGGGTGAAGCAATTGCAATGATTCCGGAATTTCGCTTTTACCTAAATGTTCTTCCGAGTGGATGGCCGCGTGCTATATCCCGATAAACGGGGTGATGCCCACGCCGCCGATGAGGATACAGACACGTTCCGCATAAAAAAATCGAAAACATAAATAAACTTGACGTGATGCGGATTAACGCATTAGTTATAAATAGTGCCCGAACGAAAACCAGGATTTTTTGTTAAGATCAAGGAAGACGAAAATTTTAACCACAGACATACATTGAGTATTTTGAGGATTAAAATTTGAGTCTGACACAGATATTGGCGAAAAATACAGTTTTCGTTCAGGCACTATGTAAAAAATTATATGAAGAAGGAGGTGAGGGCATTTTTATGCCCGTCAACACAGTATGAGTCTTTATAA
>JAGYNR010000055.1 GCA_018399715.1 Desulfobacterales bacterium
AATATTCATCGTTTTTTCACATGATAAATTGATAAATCAGAAGATTATTTGCCCTTGATTTTTTATTTAGTGCCCGAACGAAAACTAGGATTTTTCGTTAAGATCAAGAAAGACGAAAATTTTAACCACAGACATACATTGAGTATTTTGAGGATTAAAATTTGAGTCTGACGCAGATATTGGCAAAAAAGACAGTTTTCATTCAAGCCCTATTTAAACACATAGCGCAGTGAAAAAACAAGATAAATTGAATCAAAATAAGAAATACTAACTTCATATTCTTTATTCTTTTAAATTGACATCCGATGTTTCCGATGATAAAAACCAACAATTAATTTATATGAATTATGTTAAAAGCACTGTGAAATCAGGTTAAAAGGCATTATGCCCCTGTAAGCGGGGGGCGGCACGGCCTGAATTATTAAAGTGCCGACGATTGTCGGAGAATTATTTTATAAATAAGGAGGATATTTCATTATGGCAGATTCTTATATCAATGTTTTCGTGGATGATGAAAGGATGAAAAAACTGGAGGAAAAAGGACTTGCCGGGGAGGTAACGGAAATCGATGGCAAGAAGGTGATTCAGGTCGGCATGACCAAGAAAGATCAGAAGAAATTGTTAAAAGGCTTCAAAGATCTCCAGTTTGATGCAAATAATGCATGTACATTACCGGAAGAAGCCGATAATAAACTGATGGATATCATTTTAGAGATGGGAACCACAGATGTAATGAAAGTCGCTATATCTAAACTTTATAATCCTCTTGCGGGTCGGGATGTTTTTGGAAGAGGAACCGGAATGCGTTAATTGTCTGAGTTGCCACGGTATTTTAAGTGTTGTAACATTTCTTTTGTTAATCAAGTGTCCTACCGGTAAGAAAAAGCGACCTGTGAAACTGCGCAGGTCGCAAAGCAATTTTTCTCCCAAGTTCATTAATGAATCATACCGATTGTCAATTTCAAATTTGAAAATATAAATATGAGACTTATGAGGATGTGATAATGTCCAAACCAAAGAACATAGATGAATTTATTAATAGAAACAGAGCCGCTATTGCAGCCAATCCCGAATGTGGTACTTCCCGTTACAATCTTGCAGTGGGTTTGCTGGGACTTCAACAATACGATGAAGCCAAAAAGGAGCTTTTGGCTGCTGTAAACTGCTGTCCGACCCTGGCAGAAGCCTATGTGCTGATCGGAGGCATATGCCTGAGGGAAGGAGACCTGGAAGGCTGTCTCAAATATAACAAAATGGCGATAAACTCGCGGGCCGGATTTGCTGAAGGGCATGGAAATATCGGTTTCGTATATCTTCAGATGGGAAAAATCGATGATGCCATTTATCATCTGGAAAAGGCTGTTCGGTGGAATCCGAATTTTTTGCAGGCATTTTCCAATCTGGGCAACGCCTATTTGATGCAGGGCAAAATCGATGACAGTATTGAAACCAATAAGAAAGCGATTGAGCTCGAACCCAATTTCCCCGTAGCGCATACTAATCTGGCGATTGCTTATCTGGAAAAAGGATTGACCGATCTGGCGGTCGAACATTGCGATAAAGCTGTAGCATTAGGTTATGAGGTTCCAGAAGAAATTTTGGCCGAAGTTGATAAAGTTCGCAGCTGATGTAAACACCTCTCATGGAAATTTCATATTATCTGGGGCATGAATCCTGTCCTGTAACAAAAGAAATGGATCAATGGGCGGAGCCTATTCCTATGGGCCGTAAAAAAGGATATGAAAATGATTCAGCTACCTTATCCTATGGAGATTATTTTCAAGCGATAACATCTTTTTTGAAAAAGGACGGCAAGGCGATTTTGATTCAAGCCCTTTGTTATGCAATCAATCCTGATATCTTTGAAAAAACAATTGAAAAGATTTCCATAATTGCAGAAAAACATGGGGAATTTTATCATCCTGCCCGGCTGTCCGTGACAGTTGAGGGGGTAACCCGGCAGTTTGTTTTAAATGTCGCGGTTTCAGAGACAGGAAAGCGTTTTATTCAGAAAGAGACAGAACTTATCAACAAGTTAAGCCAAGATGGTTCTCACCACTATCTTCCCCGGGTCTTTGGTTTCGGAAAAGCACCGGTGCCAGGCAGGCAGCCCGGGTTATTAGTGTTTTTGGGCGATTGGTTTGAGGGGTATCATGAATTTCATATCACGGAAAGCATTGAAACCACTACAATGGTAGTTGTCTGGAATCCGGTTAATGGCAATTTTTATCTTTCTGATGATAAAAAGCATGAATTATATCGGCAAACGGCCAGGATTCTAACCAGTTATTACAACCCTGAGACCTTTGAACAAATTTTTCCATGGCACCATGCTGCCGGCGATTTTGTGCTGAAAATTCAAGCGGATCAGTTGTCAGTAAGACTTATCAGTGTCAGAGGATACCAGGCATTGGTAAACAACACAGAACGTGATCCCTTATCCGTTTTAGAAGCTCTTTTGGTGTTTCTGTTAAATCTTTCCATTCGAAACCGCCTGGATCGAACAGATGGAGTGGGAGAAATTGTATGGGCTGATGATTTTGTTGTAGCGGCGACAATCGATGGGTTTTTTGAAGCACTGGGGGACAAAAAAAAGTATTATGGCATGACTGAACCAATAGATGTTTTTTTTCGATATTATCTTAGCTCTCTTTCTTCTTCAATATTGTCAGAACTATTTGCGGATATTGTCCAGACCCTGCCGGCTTCAGATCCTGAAACTCAGCGGGTAAAAACTGAAATATCCCATCATAGCGCTGTTTTTTACCATGCAGTCCAAAAATTTTTGAAATCCGGTTAATTGGGTTGTTTTTTTAGAAAAATTCTTTTTTTAATTGACAAAATCCATCTTTATTAATATATCTTCGCCTTTATATGGGTAGAATTTACCTTTTTATGAACAGGAAATCTGAAAGTCTCTTGACACAAAGAGCCTGCCATAATATAGAGGATTGTCATAAAAAGTGACTCAATAAATATGGATTTGGAATATAGAGAAATGAAAATAGCTCTCAAAAATATATAACGACAATTTTATAGATTATACATTATTGAGAGGAGGTGACTCATCCAGTCCAAAAACGACGAAAGGTAACCACTCTTTTTGCAAAAAAGAATTATTAACTTTTATGGAGGTAAACAATGAAACATGAAACCCCTCTGTTGGACCAGTTAGAAACTGGACCTTGGCCCAGCTTTGTCTCCGACTTGAAGCAAGAGGCGGAAAAACGGGCAAAAAATGAAGAAGGCACTGAGTTTCAGATTCCTGTTGATGTTGTGGATGATCTTATTGGAGTGCTTGAGCTTTCATACAAACACGGGTGTACCCACTGGAAACACGGCGGTATCGTGGGTGTTTTCGGATATGGCGGCGGTGTTATCGGCCGTTATTGCGACCAGCCGGAAATGTTTCCGGGTGTTGCCCACTTTCACACTTTGCGGGTAAATCAGCCAGCCGGCCATTTTTACACCACCAAGTATTTGCGTGAGCTTTGCGATCTGTGGGATTTTCGTGGAAGTGGTGTTACCAATATGCACGGTTCAACCGGCGATATTATTTTCATCGGGACTACTACCAAACAGCTCGAAGAAATTTTTTATGAAATGACACACAAACTTGATCAGGATCTGGGTGGCTCAGGCTCTAACCTGAGAACTCCTTCAGATTGTATTGGTCAGGCTCGTTGTGAGTTTGCCTGTTACGATACCCAGGATCTTTGCTACGAATTGACCCAGGAATATCAGGATGAGCTGCATCGTCCGGCTTTTCCCTATAAGTTCAAGTTCAAGTTTGATGGTTGCCCCAACTGCTGTGTGGCATCCATTGCACGGGCTGACTTGTCGTTTATCGGTACCTGGCGTGATGATATCAAGATCGACCAGGAGGTCGTTCAGGCATACATGGGCGGAGAAATTGCTCCTAATGGCGGTGCCCACAAAGACCGAGATTGGGGACCCTTTGATATTCAAAAAGAAGTGATCGACCGTTGTCCCACTAAATGTATGTGGATGGACGGTAAAGAACTGAAAATCGACAACAAAGAATGTACCCGTTGCATGCACTGCATCAATGTTATGCCGCGGGCATTGCGTATCGGGAACGATCGCGGTGTAACGATTCTGGCCGGTGCCAAGGCTCCCATTTTAGATGGTGCTCAGATGGGCAGTCTGCTGGTTCCGTTTATGAAGGTCGAGCCGCCTTACGATGAAATCAAGGAAAAGGTCATCGAACCGATTTGGGATTGGTGGATGGAAGAAGGAAAGAACCGTGAGCGTCTTGGCGAGCTGATGAAACGTCAGGGCTTCCAGAAACTCCTTGAAGTCACTGGATTCGATCCGGATCCTCGGATGATTCAGGAACCCCGCTCCAATCCTTACGTCTTCTGGAAAGAAGAAGAGGTTCCCGGCGGATGGTCACGTGATATCAACGAATTCAGAAAACAGCACCAGAGATAACAGGGGGAAAAATACCATGGCATTTATTTCTTCAGGATATAATCCGGACAAACCGATGGAGGACAGGATAACGGATATCGGTCCTCGTAAATACGATGAATTTTATCCACCGGTTATTGCCAAAAATAAGGGCAAATGGCTGTATCACGAATATATTAGAACCGGTGTTTATGTGCATGTGGCTGAAAGCGGAGATGAAGTTTATTCCATCCGCTGTGGTGGTGCCCGCCTGATGACCACCAGCCATATCCGTGAAATCTGTGAAATTGCAGACAAATACTGTGACGGCCACGTACGCTGGACCACCCGTAACAATGTTGAATTTTTGGTGGACGGCAAAGATAGGGTTCAACCACTGATCGACGATCTGGAAAGCCGTAAGTTTTCCGGGGGAAGCTACAAGTTTCCCATCGGCGGCACCGGCGCAGGGATTACCAATATCATTCATACCCAGGGATGGCTTCATTGCCATACGCCGGCAACCGATGCGTCCGGTCCTGTAAAAGCAGTAATGGACGATCTGTTTGAATATTTTCAAAGCCATAAACTGCCGGCCCATCTGCGGGTATCCCTGGCTTGCTGTTTGAATATGTGCGGTGCGGTTCACTGTTCTGACATTGCTATTCTCGGATATCATCGTAAACCGCCGATGCTGGACCATGAGTATATGGACAAAATGTGCGAGATTCCACTGGCCATCGCCGCATGCCCGACCGGTGCCATTAAACCAGCCAAGGTGGAGTTGCCCAACGGCAAAGAAGTCAAGAGTGTTTCTGTGAATGAAAGCCGTTGCATGTTCTGCGGTAACTGCTATACTATGTGTCCGTCAATGCCGTTGGCAGATCAGGAAGGTGACGGTATCGTGTTGATGGCAGGTGGTAAAGTATCCAACCGTATCAGTGCACCCAAGTTTTCTAAGGTTGTTGTGGCCTTTATCCCCAATGAACCACCGCGCTGGCCTACTACCGTTAAAACCATCCGGAAGATGGTTGAAGCCTATGAACAAGGCGCCAATAAATATGAGCGTCTGGGCGAATGGGCTGAAAGAATCGGATGGGAAAGATTCTTCGAGAAATGTGATCTTGAATTTACACATCATCTCATTGATGATTTCCGTGATCCTGCTTATTTTACCTGGCGTCAGACGTCTCAATTCAAATTCTAAATAACCAAACGCCGCAGGGAACGTATTATTACGTTCCCTGCCATAAAGAAAGAGGCGAGATATGGAATACGAAGAGGCAAAACAGAAAATCGTTGAGGGGCTTCAGAAGAAACAAAAGGTCAAATCCAAATTTTATTTCAATGACTTGGCTAAAATTCTGGATGAAAAGCCCAGGGTTGCCAAAAAGCTCATTAATCAGATGATCACGGACGGCGTTCTGGAGTATTGGTCCAGTGGAAGCACGTCTATGTACGGCTTGAAAGGCGCCGGTAAACAGGCGGGTGCCGAGCATGAGGAAGCATCAGACAAAGAGTGATTTGGCGATTTTCAATTACGATTTAATATTCTTTAGTTTCTGTTTAGATCGCACATTTACATGCAGCTACTGAATCCTCCCAGAATTATGATTACGGCACTCCGGGGAGGTTCCGGAAAGACCATTTTATCTGTCGGACTTATTGCTGCATGGGTAAAACGTAGTAAAATTGTAGCACCCTTTAAAAAAGGTCCTGACTATATTGATGCGGGCTGGCTTGCTCTATCGGCAGGCCGGCCTTGTCATAATTTGGATTCGTTTTTGGTTTCCAAAACTGCTATTTTAAGCTCTTTTTTTTTTAATTCCCGCCATTGTGATATTGCCGTCATTGAAGGAAACCGTGGACTTTATGATGGTACGGATACGCTGGGGCATACCAGTACTGCAGAACTTGCCAAGCTGTTAAAATCTCCGGTTATCCTTTGCCTGGATTGCACCAAATCCACCCGCACTATGGCAGCTATTGTTTTGGGTTGCCTTCAGTTTGATCCGGGAGTCTGTTTAAAAGGGGTGATTTTAAATCGGATTGCCGGAAGCCGTCACGAAAGCATTATCCGGGAAAATATAGAGTATCATTGTGGCCTTCCGGTTGTGGGTGCGGTGCCTAGATTAAAAGATCAGAATTTTCCTGAACGACACATGGGCCTTATTCCCACGTATGAACACGGAGGCGGTGATAGATCGGTTGATGCTATCTGTGAAATTGCATCAAAATATTTGGATTTAGATGTTCTGGAGCATATGGCATGTACTGCCGAGCCGCTTGGTTTTGATGAACCGGAAGCAACTGAACAATTGGCAGTTGCCCACAGGCCAGAAAAAGATTCTCCCCAAATTGCTGTCATTCGCGATTCCGCCTTCCAGTTTTATTATCCGGAAAACCTTGAGGCTTTAATAAATGCAGGGGGATCTCTGGTATATATCAGTCCGTTTACAGATGAGAATTTTCCATCCGTAGACGCCCTGTATATTGGTGGTGGTTTCCCTGAAACCCATGCTGAAGCATTGGCCAAAAACCTGAATTTTATGAAAACCCTGAAAACTCAGGCCGAGAATGGACTTCCGATATATGCAGAATGCGGTGGATTGATGTACTTAGGAGAAAAGTTGGTATTAAAGGGTAAATCATATCTGATGGCTGGTGTTTTGCCTCTTGTGTTTGGCCTTTTTAAAAAACCTCAGGGGCATGGATATTCAGTTGTCAGGGTAGAAAAGCAAAATTCCTTCTACCCGGTGGGTGATGAAATAAAAGGCCATGAGTTTCATTATTCTAAAGTTCTTGAATGGACAAAAGAGAAACAACAAAATCTTGTTTTCGAAATGAAACGGGGAACCGGAATCGCAGATGGGAAAGATGGATTTTCCTACAAAAACGTACTGGCAACCTATATCCATGTTCATGCTCTGGGTACACCGCAGTGGGCAACCGCTTTGGTAAGAAAGGCGATGGAATTTAAGCGCCACGGTAAAAAAAATGTGTCCTTAAAAGTTAAATAGTGCCCGAACGAAAACAAGGATTTTTCGTTCGGGCACTATTTAAAAACAGGACGAAAAATTATTGTTTGATTCGTCCTGTTTTTTTTAATCCCAATATTTTTAGGATTTATTTCTCTCTGGGGTGGCACTTGGAACAGGTAGTAGGTGCCGCTTTGGTTTCATTGGCTTTGTTATATTCCCTGTGGCAATTCCTGCAGTTGTCGTGAAGCGCCTCCGCATGATACTGAAGTTCTTCTTCTCGACTCAGCTTGGGAGCATCTTTTCCCCTTGGCTTTAGCCCGGGTTTATCATGGCATTCACTACATTTTTTGACATCATCGCCTACTTTCAGTTCTGTCAGCGGGTTGCCTTCGTCATCATGATGACAATCACCGCACGTTGCTCCATAGTCATCAACATGTTTTTGATGACTAAACTCGACAATTCCTTTTTTATGCTGCTCATACGCTGGACAATTCATTTCAATCATTTCGGGAAAATTTTCACTTGCCATTATACCGCCGGCAAGAAACAAAGTAGCGAAGATGACAATTGTCGTTACGAAAGGTAAAGACTTTTTGCTCATTTTTGTTTTTCACCCCCTTTCAACTTTACATTTTCATCTGTTTAATTGTTATATTATCTTTGATGATAAACATAGTTTTGACGAAATTTATCAAGGATTGTTTTTTCTGTCAACGGCAAACCGGATAATTTACGGGCATCTCTATCGAGGCGGTACTGATGGAAAGCGGGATGGATCCGTGTGAGGAAGAAATTTGGCGGCGCTGAACCGGTTCATAAAGTCCTGGTTGACGTTTAGCTCCAGGTAAGTAATTTTGCCTCGTATTTTATCGATGTCATCTATGCAGGATGGTTTTGTGAGCGCAAGAGTCGCCCCCCCCAGAGAACTGTTTCCCAGTGGCTGATAACTTTCGATCGGTAGGTCCGGCAGCATGCCGATGGTGATGGCTGACGCAGGATTGATAAAAGAACCAAACGTACCTGCAACATAAAAGCGTGAAAGCGTATCTAAGTTTATTCCGACCGTCGTGGATATGGTTTCTAAAATTGAAAACATGGCTGCCTTTGAGCGAATCAGGCTTTCAATATCCGGCTGGCTGATGGTTAATGCTTTTCCGGTGGCGGATTCGGTTTCAGGGACAATCACCAGGTAATCAATTCCGTTTTTTTCAATTAGCCGGTTTCCGCAATTTGAAGCTACGAATTTACCTCTGATATCGAGCATTTGAGTGGAAAAAAGATTTGCCGCCAGATCAATCAGGCCTGATCCACAAATGCCGACCGGAGGTTTCTCTTCGATAGTATGAATTTGGAAATCATGGGTTTCGGGATCGATAGTTACCCGGTCTATTACCCCGGCGCCAGCCATCATGCCCATGCGGGTGACACCTCCTTCCAGGGCCGGGCCCGCCGCACCGGCGCAGGCTATCAACCAGTGCCTGTTCCCTAATACAACCTCGGCATTGGTTCCGACATCAACCATAATTGACGTTTCTTCCTGAAGATGAATCCCCGAATAAAGAACACCGGATATCAGATCACCCCCAAAATAACTTCCGATATTCGGAAACGCCATCAGCCTCCCGGTTGAATTTATTGAAATTCCCAGCTCAGCGGCTTTTATCAGGGGAAGACGATTTGCAGCAGGTATGTAGGGTTCACGGATAATCCAATGGGGATTTAATTTTAAAAAGAGATGCGTCATGGCAGTATTTCCTGAAACTACAATCAGGTAAATATCGGTGGTCTCCATCTCACCTTGTTGGCATAAATGTTTGATAGTCCGGTTCAGTTCCCGGACAATCAGATCACTTAATTCTTCCAGGCCGGAAGGTGTATCCGCATGGTGAATTCGTACCAGAATATCCGGCCCGATAGCTGCCTGAGGATTGTCAAAGGCTGATTCGGCAAGCGTTTCATTGGTTTCCAGATTGATCAACCTGACAACTACCCGGGAGGTTCCCAAATCCACCGCAATGCCGGCAATGGGACGGATGCCTTCACCGTCGGATATCCCCGCCAAGACATATTTTCCCCGATCTTTAAATATAACGCATCGCAGTTGATGAGACCAACGACGAATAAATTCTGGAAGTTGTCTTATTAATTGTAAGTCGATTTCAACCGGATTGTCAGTTTTCAAGTCCCGCTTCAAAGCATTTGCCAACCGGTCAGCATCGCCGGTATTATCTTTCAGTGACGGTTCATGAAGAGAAATTTTTCTCACCCAACTTTCCATATTGTTGATTTCCTTAATTTTATCTCATTATTTGGTTAACTTCATCTATTAATTGGTTCATGAGCGTTCCTGCCTGTCCGAGAAGAATGTGATGACTGATGTATCCGGTCAGGGGCGTGCTTTCCGGATTGATTTCAACGATAACCGCTCCGCTGTTATGCGCTAAAACAGGCATGTGGGCCGCGGGCTGTACGACAGCCGAAGTACCGATTACCAGCATAAAATCACACTGAGATGCCGCCTGCTGGCTTCTAAGAAGCGAATCAGGAGGAATCATTTCACCAAAAAAAACACAATCTGGCCGAAAAATGCCACCACAATCGCATCGGGGAGGCATCTGAGACAGATCAATACTGACAGTATCCATCCGGCGGCCGCAATCCATACAATAGTTGATGGCAAAGTTACCATGAAATTCAATCACATCGGTATTTCCGGCCTTTTGATGAAGGCCGTCAACGTTTTGGGTAATCACGGTTTTAAGAATACCCATCTTTTCAAGGATGGCCAGACCCTTATGGGCATCGTTAGGTTTGGCGTTGCCGATCAGTTGGTTAAGATCTTTGAGCAGCACTTGCCATACTTTTGCAGGATTTTTTTTAAATGCATCGATTGAGGCATACTCCATCGGGTCGAATCGTTCCCAGACTCCGCCCTTGCCTCTGAAAGGAGGAATGCCGCTTTCAACGGAAATGCCTGCGCCTGTAAGTGCTACCGCATTTCGCGCCGACGATAGTTTTTGAGCCACTTTTTTAATTAACGTATGGGAGTCGGCCATATTGATTGTCCTGTAAAATAATTATTTTAAATAGTGCCTGAACGAAAAATGTATTTTTCGCCAATATCTGCGTCAGATTCAAATTTTAATCCTCGAAATACACAATGTATGTCTGTGGTTAAAATTTTCATCTTCCTTGATCTTAGCGAAAAATTATATAGATTTCATTCGGGCACTAAATAGGAGATTAGGCACGTCTGCACAGAAAAGTATACCAAATATTGTCTTTATCCCATTGTTTAATGATTTTAACCTGATTTTTTGTCAATTCATCTGCTATATGACGTGCCTGGGTTCTAAACAGTCCTGAAAGAATAAACCACTTTTTATGAAAAAAACCATCGGCCTTGATAATTTTTTGCATCACATCATAGTGGATATTGGCAATCAGCAGGTCAGCAGGTATAGTCACGAAATCCTCGGCATATCCCTGAAGAACCACAATATTTGTGAGAAGATCATTCAGGCAAACATTTCTAAATGCGGTTTTTGCTGCCAGAAAATTAAAATCCAGCGCCAGGCAACGGTTACATCCCATCTTTGCTGCAGCCAGGGCTAAAAGACCGGTGCCGGTTCCCAAATCGAGAACACTATCGATAGATTCTCTGGAAAATAACCAGGACAATGCCTCCAGACAATCCTGAGTCGTTGTGTGAAAGCCCGTGCCAAACACGACCCCGGGATCCATCAGAATCTTGATAGCATTCTCGTTACATTTCAATAATGGTTCATTTCCGGGGCAATCCCAGGGCGGGCAAATGTAAAATCGTCCAACTGTCATGGGTGCAACCCGCCCGCCTTGCCACTCTTCGTAGGTCATTCGATAGTGATCAGCGAGGGCAAATTGCGGATGTTTTTCAATAAAATGCGCAACTTCATGGTCGGCGGGTTCTGTAAAGAATAAAAAGGAAAAATCATCTTCCTCCCAGTTGCCGATAAATGCGGGGCCGAAAAATTTATCCGCCTTGCCGGCCCGCCCCTTTACATAATAGATATAAAGGTCTTCATAAGGACGGTAATCATGGTTTTCTGAAATGATAGCAAAGGGTTTACTCTTCATGCGGCAGTTGATCCAGGTACCATTCCCATGGGTCGAGAAGTTGATAACCCGCCTCCTGAAGTTTCTTTTTAACCCGGACGACGTTATTGGTTAAAAGATAGGGAAATACAGCCCGTTTTCCTTTCTCCCAGTATCTTGCCACCAGGATACTTCCCATGGAAATGTTTTCTTCGGTAATGATATCAACAATTTTTTTCATCTGACCGACTTTTTGCTCGGCGAGAATACAAAGTAGTATGCCGGGTTCACCGATTCCCATGACATTGATAAAAGCCCGTAATAGATCCCGGACGGAAATAATACCGACCAAAATGCCTTTTTCATCGATAACCGGTATGGCGCCAAACCGGTGCTGATCAAACAGCAGCATAACATCCTGAAGCGTATGCAAAGGAGATACGGTTACTAATTCTGTTGTCATGATATCAGCAACCTTGACAGATGACATTTTTGCATGTTCTGTTTCGCTGTCGAAATTCTCTGAATGTATCGATGACACAGCGCTTCGAATATCCCGATCGGTCACCATTCCCAGGAGCAGGTTATTAGAATCCACAACAGGTAAATGCCGAATTTTGCTTTTTTCCATTAATTTTCTTGCATCGATCAGATTGGTTTCCTTTGATATAGTAACCAACTTTTTGGTCATGGATTTGCTGATGAACATATTATGATTCCCTTCTTTATGTATTCAGATGATAATCGTTCCGTTGGCATCTCTTTCCTGAAGTAACACCCGTACATGGTTTCTGGCTAATTCGGGAAGTCGCTCCAGGCAATAACCGCCTTCAAGAATACTGATCAGCCGACCCTGGCAATATTTTTCAGCCATTTCCATGAGCTTTAACGTTATCCAGGTGTACCACTGGGTAGACAGGTTAATGCCCGACATATCGTCATCCATATGTCCGTCAAATCCGGTTGAAAGCAGTATAAAACCAGGTTTGAACCTGTCGATAGCCGGAAACAAATCCCTTTTAATAAGCTTAAGATAATCTTTGTCGCCTTGTCCGGGAAGTGCCAATGAGTTTTTATTAAATCCAAATCCCTTGCCGGAACCCTGTTCAAAATCTCTGCCGGTTCCAGGGAATGCAAAAGAAGGATGCTCATGGATAGAATAATAGAAAACGGTTGGATCACTTTCAAAAGAATGTTGGGTAGCATTTCCATGATGAACATCGATATCAATAATCATCACCCGTTCGATTTTCCATTGCATCTGAAGGTATTTTGCACAAATGGCGATATTGTTAAAATAACAAAATCCCATACTTTCATTTCTTTCCGCGTGGTGCCCCGGTGGTCTGACCGCACAAAAAGCATTATCGAGTTCACCCTCCATCACCCGACAGGCCATGTCCATCACACCGCCTGCGGCCAAAAATGCTGTATCATAGGTTTCGGTACAGATACGGTTATCTGTGGTCTCAAAAGTCATATTTCCGCACAGGCAAATTTCCTCGAAGCGCCGTATATAATCTTCAGAGTGAATTGTCTTAATCCACTTCATATCAGCAGGTTTGGCTCTGAAGCACTTTACTTTTTCAAGCAGACCGGCATTTTCAATGCCTTTGTAGATGGCAATAAGGCGGTCAGCGGTTTCAGGATGATCCTCTCCGGTATCATGAAGCAGATATCTTTCATCGTAGAGAAATCCGGTTTTTTTCATATAAACATTTTACCCTAAAATTTTGTCAAAAATTGCGAACGCAGTCTTTACAGCCGGATTATCCTCAGGTATTTGAATAGTAGGTTTCCCGTTCAAATCAAATTCATAAACTGTTTCATCTTCCGGGATCGTACCGATCAATTCCAGACCTTCTTTATCCAGCATTTCGGTTACTGCATCGGGAACATGGTTGTTTTTGGCCTGATTCATTATCAGGTAGCTATTGCCGACACCGATGTTCAATTTTTTGGACAGGTTGTTGATTCGAATGGCAGCTTGAATGCCACGCCGGGATGTATCTGAGACAATGATAAGAAAGTCAATGTTTTTGGTGGTCAATCGACTGATATGTTCCATACCGGCTTCATTATCCATTACGATGTAGGGATAATTATCGGTAAGTTTTTCCAGAAATGCGGTTAAAAGAGAATTAGCTGCACAATAGCAGCCGGCTCCTTCCGGCTGACCCATGACAATCAGGTCAAATCCATCGGATTCCGTTACTGCTTGCTGAAGTTTCATATTGATAAAAATATCCTTGGTCATTCCCGGCGGTACCTGACCTTCTTTCATATTATCCCGGGTTTCACCGATAGTACCATAAACTTCCATTCCCAAAACCTCGTTCAGGTTGGCGTTGGAATCTGCATCTACGGCAAGAATGGGGGTCATTTCTTTTTTTTGTAAATATTTGATCAGCAGACCAGCTACTGTTGTTTTTCCGGTACCACCTTTACCTGCAAGCCCAATTGATAGCGACATATGTGTTTCTCCTTTGTTATTTTTGTAAGGATTGGTTTGCCTGAATAAATTTTTCGGTGATGGAATGGGTAAGTTTTGCAGCTTCTTCGAGGCATTGCGCTACCTCTTGGAAACCATTTTCTTTTGCTTTGTGCGCCCATTGCAGGTAATTATCGGCATGATCGCCGTTGTGTTTGACCCAATGATCCAGCAGCTTAATCAGTTTTTCTTTTTCCGATAAATCAGGGGACACCTCTTCGTGATGATGATGCGATTCATGATGGTGGTGATGGTCTTTGTTGTGATGCGTCATTTGAAAAATATCCTTAATTTTCGTATGTTAGTTTAGATCTTCTGATAAAAAAACCTAAAAGCCGGTTGTCAGATAAATATGATATTTCAGCTATTATCCAACAGTTATCTTATATTCAATCATTATCCATAAGATTCATTATCTAAACGGATGGTTATTGTCAATATTATAGGTAATGCTGATCAATCATTTTGTAAAGTGCTCTTTCCAAAATTTTTCATGTTCAGGCAGGAAGATTAAAAACCAT
>JAGYNR010000056.1 GCA_018399715.1 Desulfobacterales bacterium
TCTGATCCTGTTCATTTTCCTTCATCAATTCCAGGATTTTTATCGTGGTATCATCGTTAAACAGGAGGTGACCCTGAGCACCTTCAATTTTTAATTGTTCAAAAACCCGGTATATTTTATCTGCTCCGACCTCAACCTTATCCCACTGTGTGGATGCGGAAAGGGGAAACCCAAGCGTTGCCTGCAAATTTTCCAGACGGTTAAAGGGAATGCCATAACCGTATTTTGATATGGCAATCATGGCAATGGCAGTCTCATCGTATTTGGCCCCCTGGGCCTCCGGCGGAATTTCCGGTGTAAATATAGCGCCGCAAAGATTGCAGCGTAACTTCTCCAATTCCCATATTTTGGCTTTCACCGGGGGCTGACCAAAAAATCGAATCAAAATGCCGGGTTTTTCATATAGGTATACCTTTCCCTCACAATGGGGACAAGGGTCTCCCGGTCTCATGGTTTGGTGAACGACAAATTCTTTCTCCGCGCTGCTAAAAACCACCGCCCCGTTACGTCCATGACCTTTGACGCCTTTTTTGGGTCTACTCTTTTCGGGGTTTTTATCTCCGGTATCGTTTTTCAGCGTATCATTATTGACTGCCGACCGATCCTTATCATTCTCACTACCCTCATCGGCCGGGTTTGTTGTCCGGGTTATTTTCTTTTTTTTCTCGGTTTTGGCTCCGAATACCATTTTAAGAAGACGCTTGATGTGGAGCTTACCTTTTTCATAGTTCTCCTTTAAAACAATAATCGTGTTAATCAAGCCTTCAATCAGTTCATAGTCGCCCTGCTCCAATGCCTTGGCTTTGACACGGCCTAATAAATCAGCCGCCTTTTCGGCGTCCAGATCGATGAACTGTCGGGTATGAATCGTTACATTGGATTGAGGCATTTGCGAAAATCCTTTGTCAGCGCATAACCCCAAACCGCTTTGATGGAACGATTGACCTGATGAGTATGATCATCTTTTCCACGACCGGTGGTATGTCCCAGATAGATCCAATTGGCCGCCCGGTAGCAGGTTCCAACATACCGTTGGGTATCGACAAAGGTTTCCAGGAAAAAAAGTGGATGCTGATAATGCGTTTCCCAGTCACGGGCAACGATTTTCACCATTTGTCCCAATATATGGGATGCCAGATGACTGACATGAACCCAGGGAAGGATTAAAAACCGGCTGTTATAGGCAATCAGGTGCAGATTTTTCTCACGGACCGGCTTTGACCACCCGATAAATCTGTCACGGCAGCCGATATGCCGTGGCGCTGAGGACCATGCCAGACACGCCACGGGCCGCTGTGAAGCCCATACGATATATTTAAGGTGTTCTCCTACCGGCTGGCTATACCCCAGGTAATGGTATTGTTCCACCAAACCATTAAAAAGCGCCTCGGATTTATCCCGTCGAACCTGACAAAAGCGTAAGGGGCGCAACTGTTTCAATGTCGCCCATACCGGACTCCGATCAACAGTTACTTTCAACGGTTTTTTACGGTTAACAAAGGGATTTTTTGTCGACTGTCTTTTCTCGGGCAATCGGATATAGCCGCAACGGTGCAGACCCAGCATAAATCCACGACATACCATGTCCTTTAGCGCACCATTTGCCTGCCGCCAATTCCAGGCCTCACAGAGTTTTATGGATAACGCTCTCCGGCTGTCACCCGGATTGTCAGCAATCAACTGACGGATAAATTTGACATCCTCGACGGTGGCGATCTTTCCCCGGTATTTGAAATCAATTTCCATGAAATGGACCATAGCACCCATTTCAGCGGAACGCAAGACTTATTGGTTATGTCATTGTAATTTTTTTCCATGCCGGCTGTACCTTTGTTTTATCCGGATCAGCGTTGTACAAAAACAATGTCAGTTCATGAGGGTCAAGCTGCCTGACACCATCGGCCGTTTGCGGCGGACGCCATGTGAACCTGCCCTGGGACAGACGTTTCTGACAAAGCCAAAACCCCTGGCCGTCATAGACTAAAATTTTGAGTGCTGTAGCCCGTTTGTTCCTGAATACAAACACATATCCTGAAAAAGGATCGGACTTTAGAACTTTTCTGCACAGCGCCGCCAAACCATCAATGCCTTTTCTGAAATCGGCGGGTTCAACAGCCATCAGAATTTTCATGTGAGGCGTGATTTGGATCATCGACATTGACTCCGAAAAGCATTACAAAGTTGCACAGGATCAAAATAGTGACGGCCTTTGAAATGCAGTTTCATTTTTTCACCATCTGCATTTTCAATTTCAATCCTGCATTCGCAAACAGAACCCGGAGGATCAACCAGATTCAGTTCTATAAAGGAAGGGGGGATGTCATTGATAACCGGTAGGCTTTCTTGTGTATCGCGGATACGTTTTTTTAATTTGGAGTGATCCAGGCGAAGCGTTTTGCAAATTTGATGGATGGAGTGGTTTTCGGATAGGCTGATGGCAGCTTGCCATAATCGCTCAGGGATGGGCTGGCGTTTTTGCCTGGTTTTACGCCAGGTCTCAAACAGGTTACTAACCTGTTGAAGGGTGGGATTTTGAGTATCTGCATCTTGTCTGGTCATCGGTTATCCTCCTGTTTTCAGTTTTGATAACCGATATATCAGCTCTGTTAAAAATTTTCATGCAACCTTGCCGGAAGGACACGAAATGTCCAAAATCTCTTATGGACATGTCCGGATTTTTTAAAGGTATTACAAACTGAGATTGTGAAGGAGGGAAATCAGGAGAACCAATGTTTATTTCTAAGGTTCATTTTTTATTGATAAACCATCATTTTCATAATTATAAGAACTTTGCTCGATTTTTTCATCCTCAAATAATTCCACAACAGTATCATGATCTGTTTTCTTGCATATCAAATTCTCTATTTCTTCTTTTTTCGTGCCATTATCCATAGCTATTTTACATGCGTTGGAAATTTCATTGCTTTTTCTTTCTTGCCATTTACGCAGACTGCTATTGTTCTTGATATGTTGGGGCGGATTGTCCATTTCAGATTGAAGTTTACCAATTTCTGCCAATAGCTGGTCATTTGACATTTTTCCATATTTGCCATTTGGTTCAAAAATATCATCTTCAAGTCTAGAAAAAATTAACCGATAATTCCCATCAAGATCTTTTTCATAAATTTTGGTTTTCGCTGGCAATAAGGATAAGCCACTTTTCTTGATATACCCCACTAGTTTTTCACATGCTCGCTTAAAGGTTTTTCGTTTATTGTGGTCAGACAAATATATATTGTCCCTTTCTATTGCACTTAGGAGAAGCCTGAATTGTGTGGTTTTTTCATTTCGACAACCTAAATCGTCAGGACAGCATTGTTTTATGGATTTTCCTGGTATTTTTATTCTAAATTCGGACTCATTATCATAGCCAACTTGGATCTTTTTAAGCTGTTGAAGTATACATGGGTCTTCTTTAACCGATGGATTTGGTATTTCATTGGCCGTTTCAGAATCGGAATATATTTTGCTTTTCTTCCATAAAATATCGCTTAATGAATCTCGGTAAAACCATATATTATAATCTCTTAGAAAATCTTCCAGCCTATCACTCCCATACAACCATAAAGCATCAAGGCCGTGTGGTTTGGTCTCATCTATTAAGTTTACAGCATAAGAGAGTTCACCGGTTTCCATAAAATTGAAAATATCTTTTTTGGAATAGTTTTTGTAAAGCTCTTTTACTGCATCTTCCCAAGGAATGGAGAACTGTAGGGCATTCTTTTCCCGCTTGCTCCAAAAAGACCATTTATCATCAGTCATAAACTCATCCCATTGCACACCTGGTTTTATTTTTTGGGGGAAAAGCATCCAGGAAAATGCTTTTTTCGGGTTGCGCTCCCTATCCCCCAATATACTTTGATATTATATCAACTTTCTGGTCAAGATTTGGTCAAGAAAAAGCAATTTTTACCCTTGTTTTAGATAGTATTTTATGGTATTATATATTATTAGTAAATTTATCATAAGGCCCTGATTAATTTCAACCTTTTTTCTTTTTCTTATTGTACGGTTTTAGTTCATTTTTGTTTAGTTTTACATTCAGGGTCTAGTCGGGAGTCCCCGGTGGGAGTTCGAGTCTCCCCTTCGGCACCATTATAAAAAACAATCAATTACAAAATTAAGGCCGTTTAAAAAAATGGCCTTTTTTGTTGAGTCAAGATTTTCGTCATAGCAGGAGGCAATATTTCTAAGAAAACAGGGCGTCATTTTGGTTTGGATAGATATTAATTAATTTATCTTAAGCAATAAAGAAACAAAACGCGAAAAAAAATGCCTTGGAATTTGCAATTGATCCCACTCTTTTTGTTAATATTTGTTCAATAGCGATAATATAGAGTCTTCTTAGTATTTGTAATCCCTAAAGGAAAAGTGTATGGCTCTCAAAAGTATTTTTTGGGACTACATCGAAATCAATGGAGTGATATTCATCTTTACCTTTCACTTTTTCTTTTAATTCTTCTGGTTTTTCATGTCTGGTTCAATTGGAAATGGATACTTCATTCAACAAAACATTATTTTGGCGATAAATGGAAAATTTTTTCATTA
This sequence comes from Desulfobacterales bacterium, assembly GCA_018399715.1. Lineage (GTDB taxonomy): Bacteria > Desulfobacterota > Desulfobacteria > Desulfobacterales > SKZT01 > M55B149. The sequence continues at coordinate 4,549 of JAGYNR010000056.1, forward strand.
CAATTTCTTGTGGTTGGATTTTTGTTCTATTTATGGGATAGATCGCTGTAAAATTTTAAGAAAAAAATTACACCATCATCCTTGTCTTTTGATATTTTACATTTTTGACATATAAAGATAATCGTACATTTTTCAAAAATATTATCCAATGGTTGGCATCAATGCCCACTTGATAATCCAAGATTGTTTATCCGGTTCTTTTTCCAGACAAACAATTCCTCCGTTTTGAAATTTAAAAACAGGCTTTTCCTCTGAACCGGTGACGAGATAAGCGCTCAGTTTCTCCATAAACGGCAGATGGCCTACCAACATGATATTCTTATTGCTTTCAAGTTCGTTTCTAAACTCTGAATAAAATTCAACTACATCATCCAATGGATTCATTCCAGAGATTCCCCGGGACTCTCCCTGACAATAAATCGTATCGGCAAAGATCTGAGCTGTTTGTCTGGCGCGGGTTTTCCCACTGTGATAAATTTCACTTGCTTGGATACCATATTCCTTTGCTACATTGGCAATTCTTTTAACGTCAGAAATACCATCTTCTGAAAGACCTTTTTCAGGATCGACATCTTTTGGTAAATTTTTACCATGCTGCACTAAAAATAACGCCATTTTATCTCCTCCTTTAAAATTCAGAAATTTAAACCCAACACATCCCATAATTCGAAATATACAATATTATAAGTTTAAAAAAACAATCATCAACCCTTCCAGATGCAAATATATCGCAACATCTATTATTTCTTGACAAAACCGGGTGATTTCAGTAATATGCGAATTAAATGATGGTTACTGGCAAAATGCGGGTTTTTTTTTAATTGAAAACAGATCGACAAAAGAGACCGTAAAAAGATAGGCGGAAAAAACATCAATCAACTTAAATTAACAGGAGCATATCAAAGATGACGCTAACAAAGGCGGATATCATAGAGTCAATTCGAAATGATCTTGGGTATCCTCGTAAAAAAAGCTGTCAGATAATGGAAACTTTTTTGGAGATTCTTAAAAGGGGCATGGAAAACGGAGATGATATTCTTATCAGCGGATTCGGTAAGTTTTGTGTAAATGATAAGCGAGCCCGAAGAGGTAGAAATCCCGCAACAGGTAGTGATATGATGCTTCCGAAAAGAAGGGTAGTCACTTTTAAGTGCTCCCAGGTTTTAAGAAAAAGTATGAATGATGACCATAATAAATAAAAATGGTATTGCTCATCCCCGGCATATACTTTTCTGAAAATTTTTAGCCCTACAACGACACTTATCCAATCAGATGCCAAATTAAGTTGAATTGTAATCCTATGGGTGTCACAGACTAAATGAAATTTCCCCAGGCAGGATCGGGTATCTTTCAGGCACCCACGGGCAAGGCTGACGCCTCTGCCCGTGTCACCTCATGTAAAACACTTGTTGATCTATTCAAAATTTTTACGTCTGTTTATAATACGAACAATTCTTGGACGGTAATCCTCTTTGGTTCCCATTCGATTTGCCCTTGCCCGAATGAACAAAACAGCCAATCCAAAAAAAGAAAAGCCAAACAAAGCTGATGCCGCTGATGGCTCCATCATTAATACAGATGAAAGTCCGTGACCAATAAACGCTCCGATAAGAAGACAAAAAACCGGAAAAACATAGAGCAGAAACAAGGCTTTTAAATAAGAACTTGTCTTGAAATTAATCAGAATCCGGTCACCTACCGCCGCTCCCATCGAATTGATGACCTCCACAACAGCATCATTGCCGCCCCCGCCAAGATGATGGCACATGCCTTTAGCACAACAATGTTCACAGGCTTCGGAACGCGTTGTTGCCACCCAGGCTCTATGGCTGTCGCAATCTACTTTTTTTACAATACCTTCTTCAGTTGCCATTACTTCCTGTTAAAACTGCTATTTGTTTTTCCTTATTAGAAGCGGCTGAATGCCTGTAACAAATCAACCCACAGCGAAGACATCGTCCGGCCTCTCTTCTTGCCTGGTTTTCATCGTAACCCAGTTCTAATTCAGGACAATCCGGTTCCGTACACATAGGCATAATCGTCCGGGGGGACAGTTTGACATCTTTAAGTTCATCGACATTTTGAACATAGCTGTTTTCATAAATAACTTTTTCCGGAAGCGCTGGTTCGATGTCGTACAGAAGGTAATGAATTGTGGCAGCAACCCGACGGCCGGCTCCGATGGCTTTAACAGCAGCACTATAATCAGTCAGTGTGTCAGCCTTGGAAAAAAAGCCGCTTTCTTCCCCATAAGCGGGACGTTTATAAGATTCCCGGGCTTCCCACTGAACAGGACCCTGATTTTTAGCTTCTATGACATCACTATTTTCAATCGCTGATTCTTCACCTTCACCCTCACTTTCTGGTTTCACACGGCTAAAAATCAGTTCCGGAAATCGTCCAGACGCAAGAATCAGTGTTCGGGCGGATATTTTATTTTTTTCACCCGACTTTACATCGACAATCTCAATTTCATCCAGCGTTTCCTTTTCCCCAAAAAGACGTTCAACGGCGGCATCGAATATAATCTGAATTCCCTCTTCCTTTAATTTTTCAGGATCAATATCATCGACCGACAATTCTTTTTCAGATTCTCTGTAAATAATCGTAATATTTTTAGCACCCTTATCTTTCAATAACCTTGCACCATCAACGGCAAGCTTATCGCCGCCAACAATAACAGCATCAGTGCCGACACCAATATCTTTCCAGTGCCTCATCCAATCCAGCAGCAAAAATGTTCCGGGTATGGGGCGTTCTACTTTATCCACTATTCCCCTTGAAAGGCGACTGTCCCATCCACCGGTTGTCATTAATACTGCCTCGTAACCAACGTCAAAAAGGCTATCGACAGAAAAATCTTTTCCCAGCGATTTTCCTGTTTCTGCTTTTACACCCAATTCCAGAATTCCTTGAATATCCCAGTCCAAAATCTCTCTTGGAAGACGGTTAAAAGCAATAGCAGATCTCAAAAGTCCTCCTAACTTGTCAGTGGCCTCATATACCGTTGCTTCATGCCCCAACCGGACCAGGAAAAAAGCCGCTGATAGACCGGAGATACCACCACCGATGACAGCAATCTTTCGCCCCGTATCCGGTGCTTTATAAGGCTGCGTTCTTTCTCCGCTTTTCATTTCGTAATCGGCTGCAAAACGTTTAAGATAATTGATCGCCACCGGTTCATCAACCAATTGCCGTCTGCAATGATCTTCACAGGGACGCGGACAAATGCGCCCGATAACCGTTGGAAACGGATTTCTTTCTTTGATGGTTAAAACAGCATCACGGTAATTACCCTGTGATATCTCATTAATATATTCACAGATATTGATGCCTGCCGGACATGCACGCTGACAGGGCGTTGTGCATTCCTCAGTTGTATATTCTTTCAGGATTCGGCGCGTGACAGATGAAAGATTGATGATATTTTTAGGACAAACCCTTTCGCAGGTACCGCAACCCGTACATTTTACCTCGTCTACGATCGGCAGGTGGTCATCTCCCATTGTAATTGCATCGAAAGGGCAGGCCCTGGCACAGCTTCCCAGTCCCAGACATCCCACCGCACAGACTTTCATCCCACCGCCCAACAGCGCTGCTGCCCGGCAGTCATTCAGACCGTTATAAATATATTTCAGGTCAGCATCCTCTATGCCATAGGTACATCCTGGACGGGCGATATCCGGTTCTTTTGCCTCAATTGTCACGCCCAAAATTTCAGCAATAGCTTCCCCTACCTCAGGACCTGCCGCTACGCAGGAATTAGGTGAGGCTTTTCCCGCCACAATCGCCTCCGCATTGGCAGCACACCCCGGATAGCCACAGCCGCCACAGTTAGCACCAGGCAACAGCTCTTCAACTGCCAATACCTTGGGATCAACATATACGTAAAAGAGTTTCGATGCCAAGGCAAGGCCAATACCCACAACCAGTCCGAGTCCTCCCATCATGAAAACAGCTTGTATCATGGTTCTTTACTCCTGTATGTTTATTGTGTTTCTCCCGTCATCCTTCTAAACCGCCAGCAATTCGTAATACTACCATTGTTGCGGCATGCATGACACTATCTGAATTTAAAAAATAGCTCCAAATTTACATCTATCAAAGCAGGTAAGGCATTTGATACATTTTTCTTTGTCAATTCTGGCAACTTCTTTCTTTTTCCAGGTGATTGCTTCTGCAGGACATGCTCTGAAACACTCTCCGCATTTTTGACACAAATCCGGATCGATTTCAAAGTCCAAAAGCGCCACACATCTTTTTGCCGGACATTTTTTCTCATAAATATGCGCTTCATATTCATCCCGGAAATATCTGAGGGTCGAAAGTATCGGATTGGGAGCCGTCTGTCCCAGACCACACAGAGCAGATTCCTGAATCACCCTGGATAATTGTTCCAAATCCTCTATGTCTTTTGGCTCTCCTTTTCCTTCGGTTATCTTTGTTAAAATTTCCTGAAGTCTACGGGTTCCTTCTCTGCCAGGCGTGCATTTCCCACAGGATTCATCCTGAATAAAATCCATGAAAAACTTGGCCATGTCCACCATGCAGGTATGGTCATCCATGACAATCATACCGCCAGACCCCATAATTGCACCGGCTTTGGTAATTTCCTCAAAGTCTACAGGGGTATCAAGAAGTTCTTGCGGTATGCAACCTCCCGAGGGCCCTCCCAACTGAACCGCTTTGAATTTTCGTTTTCTTGGAATGCCGCCGCCCACATCGAAAATAAGTTGACGCAATGTCGTACCCATTGGGACCTCAACAAGTCCTATGTTGTTGACATCTCCGGAAAGCGCAAAAACCTTGGTTCCTTTGCTGGTTTTGGTGCCAACCCCGGCGTACCATTCTCCCCCCTTCAAAATTATTTGGGGAACATTCGCATAAGTTTCAACATTATTTAAAACAGTAGGTTTATCCCATAATCCTTTTTGAGCCGGAAACGGAGGTCGAGGCCGGGGCATACCCCTTTTCCCCTCGATAGACCTCATCAGAGCAGTCTCTTCACCACAAACAAAAGCTCCCGCACCTTGATAAATTTGTATATCGAAAGAAAAACCTGAATCCAAGATATTTTCACCCAGGAGACCATATTTTCTAGCATGGTCGATTGCAATCTGCAACCGTCGGATGGCCAGAGGGTACTCGGTTCTGCAATAGATATAGCCCATATGGGCATCAATAGTTCTGGCAGCAATGAGCATCCCCTCCAAAACTGAATGGGGATCGGCTTCCAGGATACTTCTGTCCATGAAAGCACCGGGATCACCCTCATCAGCGTTACAAACCACATATTTGATATCTCCCTGACTAGCCCGGGTAAAGTCCCATTTCAGGCCAGTGAGAAAGCCGGCGCCTCCCCGGCCTCTTAAACTGGATGTTTTGAGTTCTTCGATAATCTGATCGGCGCTAAGCTCATTCAATGCTTTGGCAGCACCCAGGTATCCATCTCTTGCAATATAGTCTTCGATAGATTCCGGATCTATGATCCCCTTATTTCGCAACACTCTGGTCATCTGGTGAGCGAAAAAAGGAATATCATCATGAACCGGTATACTCTTTTTGGAAACCGGATCTTTGTAAAGAAGCCGCTCCAAGGGCGTCTTGTTGATAATCTGAGACTCAATCAACTCCGGGACATCCTCGGGTTTAACTTTCTGGTAAAAAATACCACCAGGCCGAACTACCATAATCGGTCCCATGGCACAAAAACCGTTGCATCCTGTTTCAATCACGCGCACAGAATCCATAAGCCCTTTTTTCTTAATTTCCTCAAGGAGCGCATCTTTTACCTTGATGCTGCCTGTTGCATGGCATCCGGTACCACCGCAGATCAACAGGTCAGTGATTCCCTCTTTTTCTAATTGTCTGGCTGCGGTTGCTTTTAGTTTTTTCAGTTCTTCTGCCGACAATTTTGACATATCCATCATCTCCTTAAGATATTACCATGAGCCATCCAGACCCCGGAGCCCGACCATATAAAGTCTTCCACAAGCTACAAACAGAGAAAGGCTGGTTCGTAACAGTGGAATTTGAAATTGTTGCGCTAATTCCAATGCCTCTGCAGTCGGCATTTTACCCCGAACAAAAACAACGGCTGCAATATTGGCTTTATTGGCAGTCAGAATGACATCAACTGTGTTCAGTCCGGTAAGCAAAACAGCTCCTTTGGACCCGGTAGCCAGAACAGCATTCATCAAGTCCGCGCCCCCGGCCGATCTCACTGTCTTGTTCAATTGCTCCTCTCCGTAAAGCACCCCGGCATTTAATGCATCCTTAACTGCGGAAAGTTTCATTCAGCAATTCTTTCTGTCTCAGACAGGTTACCGGAAAAACGCAATATAAGCATTATTGGTAGTTTTCCAGAATTTTGAAAATTTGATCTGGAGATAAATTTCCATATGTATCACCCTCTACCACCATGACCGGCGCCAATCCGCAGGCGCCCAGACAACGAACCGATTCCAGTGAAAAGCGACGATCTTCAGACGTTTCACCTTCTTTAATATGATATAGATAACGAATACGGTTCACGACTTCACGACTGCCCTTTACATAACAGGCGGTGCCCATGCAGACTTTGATGGTATGACGGCCTTTCGGAACAAAGGAAAACAGTTCATAAAAAGAGGCTACCCCATATACGGTACTGCTGGGGATATTCATACCTTTACTGATGTAATCAATCAATTCCGATGGAAGGTAACCGACGATATTCTGACATTTTCTTAATACGGCAATCACTGCACCGGGAACACGTTGGTGGTCTTCAATAATTTTGTCGATCTGCTCCCACATTTGTCCTGCAATATCCGGATGCTCCGGATGGACTCCGCAAACCATTTACCCATCTCCATTCATTGATAAAACAATATTATATCATCAGGTCCGATAAAAAAACAAACAACATAGGATCCAAATCGTATAAAACTGTTTGATATTATTAGAATTTCATCATATATTATTTCTTTATTTTAGTAAAAAACTTAAACCGTGAGGCAATATTTCATAATCCTTTTGAAATGTCAATTGCTCTTTAGGTCTAAATGCTTCTTGACTGACCCGGCCTCTTGTTTTATGACTAAATAGTGCCCGCTCGAAAACTGGAATTTTTCGTTCAGGCACTAAATAACGAATAAGCAATTTGATTTCAAGTAATGAATTGAATTTTGAATTTAGGGTCGTGGTAAGAAATAATCAATATCATGAATAATCTAAAAGAAAAGGTTTTGGTAGCTGCCCGTTTTTTAATGCAAAAGACATGTAAGTTACCGAGAATTGGTGTTATAACCGGAACCGGATTGGGATACAGTTCAAAATTTCTGGAGATTTCCCACCAGTTTGAATATACCGACATTCCTCATTTCCCGGTATCGACGGTCGAGAGTCATGTTGGCCGTCTCATTTTGGGAAACCTCGGCGACAAGGAGGTCATTGCTTTTCAGGGACGTTTTCACTTGTATGAGGGCTACGTGCCCTCGGAGGTCATCTTTCCCATTCGGGTAATGCAGGAACTCGGGGTCCGGATACTGATTTTGAATAATGCTTCCGGCGGCCTGAATCCTGCTTTTTCACCGGGCGATATCATGATTATCACAGATCATATCAATCTAACCGGCGAAAATCCACTCATCGGAAAAAATGAGGAAAGCTGGGGGAATCGCTTTCCGGATATGAGCCGGGCATATGATAAAAAATTGGCTTTTTTGACTGAAAAAATTGCAACCTCTGAAGCTTTTTCCATTCAGAAAGGAATATACGCCGGCTTGAAAGGTCCCTCACTGGAAACACCCGCTGAGATCCGGTTTTTACAATTCATCGGTGCAGAAGCTGTCGGATTTTCGACGGTTCAGGAGGTAATCGCTGCGGTCCACGCCGGTATTCGGGTATTAGGGCTTTCCACGATCACCAATGTTCACAATCCAGAGACTCCGCTCCCGGCTACGGTTGAAGAAATTATTGCCGTTGCTGAAACAGCCGCCCCCCAACTGAAACAGTTAATTAAAACCGTAATAGAACAAATCGATGACAAAGAACTCAGCTGATATCCTGATGACAAACGGAACTGTCATAACGATGGATCCCCATGGAACCCAAATTCCGGACGGTGCGGTAGCCGTCAAAAAAGACCGGATTATATGGATAGGTCCTATGGATGATTTTTCATCCGAAAATGTTCCCAAAATTATCAATGCCCGCGGTGGGATCATTATGCCGGGACTTATCAATGCTCATACTCATGCAGCAATGACCTGTTTCAGAGGTTTAGCTGATGACCTTCCATTGATGACCTGGCTCAATGATCATGTATTTCCAGCAGAAGCAACTCTGGATCAGGAAAAAGTTTTTTCAGGCGCTTTACTGGCCTGTGCCGAAATGATCCTTTCGGGAACCACTTGTTTTACCGATATGTATCTTTTTGAGGATGCAGTTGCCAGAGCAGCTAAACAAGCAGGAATCCGTGCGGTAGTGGGTGAAGTGCTGTATGACTTTCCATCGCCCAATTACGGGACGATTGAAAACGGTTTCGAGTATACCGAAATGCTGATCGACAAATGGCAAAGGGATCCGATCATTAATATCGCCGTTGAACCCCATTCGCCTTATCTTTGTTCACCTGATCTGTTACAAAAGGCTGCTAACATCTCCTGGAATCATGGTATTCCCCTGATCATCCATTTGTCGGAGACCGAAAGGGAAGTCCGAAATATTCAACGTCGCTACGGCAAAACGCCGGTGAACCATCTGGCAAATCTGGAGATTCTATGTCCGAATCTTTTGGCCGCTCATTGTGTAGCTCTGACAGAAGAAGAGATTGACCTTCTGGCCCGCTTTGATGTAAAAGTGGTACACAATCCCCAAAGCAACATGAAACTGGCTTCTGGCATTGCTCCTGTGCCTGCGCTCATGGAAAAAGGGGTGTGTGTGGCACTCGGTACCGACGGTTGTGCCAGCAACAACGACCTGGATATGTTTTCGGAAATGGATACAGCCGCTAAGCTTCATAAAGTCAATACAAAAGATCCCACGGTTTTGGATGCGGCAACAGTCCTTAGGATGGCAACCATTGAATCGGCCAGGGCACTAGGTCTGTCCCAAATTACAGGCTCTCTTGAAACGGGTAAAAAAGCCGATATCATCACCATCAATACCTCAAAACCTCATTTAACCCCCATGTATCATCCCGAATCACATTTGGTCTATGCTGCTCGTGCCAGCGATGTCGACACAGTTATCATTAATGGAGAGGTGATCGCCGAAAACGGAAAACTTTTAAAAGCGGATATTGAACAAATTATGGAAAAGGTTCGCACTATTGCGATGGAAATTCGCACAGCACAAACAAAGTAAAAACAAAATGAAGGGGTCCTCACAGGAACATGGACCCCTTCTTCCAGTGAAAACCTCCAGGTCATCCTATATCTATCTTTATCTGGAGACGATCCAAGACCTGCGGAAGGTTTTCATGATGTGCCCAATTTATCTCCTGATTATTTGTTATCCATTAATTATCACTCGATATTTAAGGTTTCTGAAAAACTGGAACATCGAGTATCAGGAATTTAATATCGACAACTCACCCAAAATGCTGACCGCAAATTTTTTTAAAGCCATAGTGATAAAACATATGGTTATCTTACAGCAACTTGTGTACCAACTTTAAAAAATTTGTAATACATTGATTTCACTTATTATAAAAAAATGACCCCCATCCAGATCTATAAAAATGTGTCTGCCTTTTTAACAGACTGTAAAAAAATTGCAAAAGAATGTGGTTTACAGGAGTGAATAAATCTACAAGTGTTGGAACTATTCCATACCAATTCTAGGAAGGCTTATAGCTTTATACTTGATTTTACACGGTGTATTTACTTTAATTT
>JAGYNR010000057.1 GCA_018399715.1 Desulfobacterales bacterium
GTCAGACTCAAATTTTAATCCTCGAAATACTCGATGTATGTCTGTGGTTAAAATTTTCGTCTTCCTTGATCTTAACAAAAAATCATAGTTTTCGTTCGGGCACTAAATATAAAATGCTAATCCGATCGAGACTTCACCTTCGAAAAACATTTCACTATAGGTTTTTCATGTCAAGGCATCCGGTATATAATTGAATTGATATTCATTCCGGCACCCACAGAGGCAAACACAATATTATCACCGGATTTCAGATAATGATTATCCAATTTTTTTCTCATAATCATATCAAAAAGCGTCGGAAGCGTCGCTACGGAACTATTACCCGTCCAGGGAAGAATCATGGGCATGATGCCTGGTGGGACTTCGTTTATATTAAACAGCCTGAAAAGGCGTTGCAAAATTGCGGCATCCATTTTCTCATTTGCCTGATGGAGCAGAACTTTTCGGATATCGGTAATATGTAGGTTTGCCTTTTCAAGATTTTTTTTAATTACCAAAGGAACCGTTTTAAGTGCATATTTATAAATTTCATGTCCATCCATCCTTACAAAAAGATCGTTTCTATTCAAAATCGGGTTGTATGATTTATCCATGCGTAAAAGGTACGCCTCTTTCAGGGTATCGGAGCGTGTCAAATGACTGATGATACCAACCGGTTCACAAGTCGGCTCAAAAAGGGCAGCTCCCGCACCATCGGCAAATATCATTTTGTCAACATCATGTGGATCGGACATGCGGGATAAAATTTCTGCACCGATAACCAAAATCCGTTTGGCATCCCCTGATTTGATATAATAATCGGCTATGATAGCGCCCTGTAGCCAACCCGGGCAACCGAAAGGAAGATCAAATGCTACTGTATAGGGATTTTTAATCTTGAGTTTGTGTTTTACCCGGGACGCGAGTGTGGGCATAATGTCTGTCTTGGGATTGTCGGTCTTCACTTCCCCAAGATTCTGGGCAACAATGATATAATCCAGGGTTTCTTTGTCAATATTTTCAAGAACTTTTTCTGCTGCAAAGCATGCGATATCCGAAGTAGTCAGATCATTTGTTACATAGCGCCGTTCTCGTATACCTGTAATTTCAAGAAGTTTCTTGATAATTTCGGAATTGGGACGTTCCAGACGATTTCCATCCTTACTATAAAACTCACTGTCCAAAAAGTGATTGTTGGGTATTATTTTTTCCGGGAGATAACTTCCGGTTGCAGTGATAACGGTATTTACCATCTTAAAGTAATTGCCTCCCTGTTTTGATAATCATCCGAAGAAAATGGTATAAAATAGCCTTACTTAAAAAATATAAATCTGTTTAATATCAATAATCTGATTGTAAGTAAAGAATCGAATTCTAAAATGCACGGCAAATTTGTTCTATTTTCCATTTGTTTAAGCACAGGCGGTTTTAGAATTTTTCGTCATTTTCAAATAATCAAGAACGGCCCTTGTATTTCTGTTTAATGCTATCATTTTTTGAGCCACGCTATATACTGATTTGGATTTAATAACGCCAATGGCAAATCTTCTTAGTCGAGTGACATTTTCAGGCCCATATCCGGTTCGTATTTTGCATCGGTCTTCGTCGTAATTCCAATCCAAAATGTAATGACAACTATTTTCGATGCTCCAATGTCCGCGTATAGTTTCTAGTACTTTTTGGGGACTTGCTCCCTCAGGGGGTCTGCTTGTAATCCCATATACGATTTCTTCGGAAATTTTACCTGTTTTTTTTATCTATGAATTCGCGTTCTATTTTAAAAACCTGATTTACATGCGGAAAATTCAGGTATTCATTTAATTCAGTTATTGTCCAAATTTTACGCGTTTCAATTCGGCCATGATCGCCGGATGTAAAATCAACGGCTTCTGGTTGTTGTGTACCTTTATCGGAAAAATAAAACTCGATATCGGATAATAATGTGGGTTGATTATTTTTGGCGATAAAAAAATAATGAGCATTACGCTTTCGAACAATATAATCTGCAAAATTTGTTTGAGTGTGCTGAGCATCTGCGGTTATATTTTTATTTCTGATATCAAGGGGGTCTAATTATGACATCTGCCTTGCGGCCGACAAGGATCGGTGATCGTTTTGAAAAAATCTGGTAATGAACGCATTTGATCGGCTTTTATTTTCATATTCCCCCTCGCTTGCTTTATAGTGATTTTCGAGAAAAGGTTGAGATAAAATCCGATGTGCATCCTTGCATAATGGTTTGACGAAAATCATTTTCGAATTTCCAATCGTTTTCGTATAACCGTCGTTTTTCCGGGAAGATCCTCTTGTACGTCCGATATAGATCCAGTTTGATGCTTTGTATACAGTACCCGAAAATAATTTTGGGTCAACGAAGGTTTCCACCATAACAATTTTGTATCCGAAAAATTTCATCCCATCGTCCGCCAATCGTTTCAAACACAATGAAATCGCCTTGGATGCCAAATTTTTAATATGCCAATTCGGCAAAATTAAAAAACGGTTGTTGTTGGCAATTAATTTTAAACGCTCATATTGATGCCGATATTGCCATCCAATCCATTTATCGCAGGCTTTACATTTTAAGGCCGACACAGAAAAACCAAGCAACGATACCCATTGCTCATCTAAGATGGCCACGTACCATATCGTGTTTCCCATTTTAGGTACAAAGCCCAAATAATGATGTTTTTGCATCAAGTCGCGATAGTGGGTTTCTTCTGTTTTTAAAACTGGCCGAACAATCATTTTTTCTAAACGCATCGATTTTACCTCAATCTTGAAAGTACCTACCCTTTATACATCAAGATTGAGAAAAAGATCAGAATTTTCAGCAAATAAATGAAATTATTTTGAATATTTCATAGAATGAATTTACCGTGTTCTAAAATGATTTTATGTTTGGTTGATTTTCGCGTTTCATGTTTTGATCCGAAAAATTATAATCTGACATTTTTATCACCAACCATTCCATATAAAAAATGTTGAGAGGTTATGTTCATGGTGTCTGTGAAAAATATTTGGTTGGCTCTACTCAAAAGACTATCGTTTTACAAAACAGTGTCAATAATTGGCAAATCCAAAAAAAGGATCGAAGATCGATTTTGCCAATACCAGAAAAAAAGAATTGAAAGAAGGCTAAAAGACCATCCGAAGCTGGTCATATGCTTTAAAATTTCTTTTTTTACAATTTTATTGTTATCGATTTTAAAATACGACTGTCATCTTCTGGCAGGCGATGATTCTGCACTCCAATTGCTGAAAGCCGGAAATCACTGTGAAAATTGTGACTTAAAAGGGATCAATCTTCAAGGCTATTATCTTCCGGATATTGTTCTTTCCGGGTCGGATTTGTCCCATGCAAATTTAAAAAATATTAATTTAAAACGGGCGAAAATAGATGGCGGCAACCTGTCCTTTTCTGATATCCGTGCCTCCAATCTCAAAGATGTCGATCTATCGAAAGCCTCTTTGAAGGGTTCCGATCTTGCTAATGCTTTTTTAATGGGCAGTGTTTTGTCCCAGACGGATTTGAACGGAGCTAATCTGGAAAATACGTATTTATTAAATGCTATTTTTGTGTCTGCGAATCTAAACAATGCCAATTTGCGAAAGTCTCAGTTTATCAGGGCAAATCTGAACGAAGCCACCCTTAAGAAAGCTGATCTTTCAGAAGCCAACTTTACGGATGCATCGATGGTGGGGGCGAATCTTTCAGAAACAAACCTGGATGGTGCTGTCTTTATCCGGACCGATCTGAGAAAGGCAACACTATCAAGTGCTTTTCTCACCCAAGGCGGGAAATCTGCTGACTTTACAGATGCGAATATGGAAGGGACCATCTGGATAAACGGCATTGCCTGTAAAAAAGGATCTATCGGCAAATGCATTCAATAAAACTTTTTTGGTATCTCATGGTGAGGGGATGAGGTTTGTTAACGAAGACAGTGAAGGGTCATTCTTGATTTGGTTCATTAGCTTGTCAGACACCTGTGCGGTCAGGTTGTAAATCCTTCGGCACAGCTCCGGACTTAAAAGACCGGTTCCGCAGGATGGTGTAATCATGGATTGCATCAGAAGTTTTTCACGGCTGATTCCTTGGCATTGCAGTTTTTCCCAAAGATTTTCAAGACGACGAATCAGAGAAGCAACGTTTTCTTCAACGGCATTTTGAGATGTAGGAACAATGCCCCAGGCAATAATTCCGCCACGTTCCAGAAAATTTTTCAAATCAGATGCATAACACAAAAGAGAATTTCCAAAGCAATATGCATCAAGATTTACAATTTCTAATTCAGCCTCAAATAATATCGACCAGTCCACCGAAGCACATGCGTGTACGCCGGCGACAGCGTTTTCAGCATGAATTTCGGAAAATATGGCATTTAAATCTTTTAGGATCATTTCCCGCGTTATGGTAATATAATGACTGGAACCACAAACCCCCACAGCAGGCTCATCAACAAAAATAATCGCCGGCCTTCCCAAATCCGATAACACAGATGCCTGCCACCGTGCATTCAGGGAAAGACTATGAACAATAATCTCACGCAGCTCAGGTTCATAATAAGCAATCCTGCCCCGAGAATTTTTTAAATTAAGTCCTACTGACAATGGTCCTGCAATATGGCCTTTCAAATACCGTTCCGAAGTAAAATCTGATTGTTGGAATTTCGACAAAAACGCATATAAGCCTTCCGCAGCAAATTTCGGAGAAGCAAAGTGCTTAAGCGAATTGATATCTCCGGATTGGGCATCCATACAATAACCGTAAAAACGGGTCAGCTTTTCTAACCAGTCAGAAGCATCTGTATTAAAAATGACATGATCACCGGAATCGATTAGAAGCACGGTATCATGTAATACTTGTAGAAACTGAAAAACAAAGTGTTCTTGTCTGCCTCGTTGAGGCAATTGTGGCCAGTGGGGAATATGGGGCAGGCTTTTTTTTATGACCGCTAATGCTGTCTCAGGATCAATAAATGGAAGACTTCCAACACCTGTAGCCATACCGGCAGGAAACAAAAACTTAAACATCGGGTATTATGTTTCAACCGTATTTTCTTTTAACATATTCGTTAGACAACAAAGCGGGCTCTCAAACTAATTTAAGGGCCATGGCAAGAAAGATGACGTGATTATTGCTTGCCGCTATCCTAAGTTGCAATGTACACACCTCGAACAACCGTTTTAATACGGCCTTGGTTTTTGAGCTTGTAAACGATATTTCTGACCTTTTTTTCATTATACCCTGTCTGGTTCATAAGAGCAGCAGTGTTAATTCCTTTTTGATTGAGTTTAATTATATCATAAACAGCTTCAGCCGCCGTTTCTGATCTGACTGGTTGGGTAACTTTTTTTTGCCTGGATTCTCTGGATGTTTTTGCCCTTGATTCGGTTTTCATTTTAGTTTCTGTCTCTGTCTCTTTTTTTCCCGGCGTCTCTTTGGGAGTCTCGCAATAGCTTTCTGTCTTTTTTGCTATAATTTCAACGACATCCGCCATGGTATGTAAACCTCCGGCTAGGGATTTTAGAAAAGATTCTAATTCCTTCATATCCTGAATCTCCTCTCTTATCTTAAAGAAGGGTCTTTTATAGACAAGGATAATCTTTGCTTTATTTTATTATCCAAAAAGAATCAAAAATCGGTTAGGAAATGCCCTTTCAAACTTGTGTAATCAAAAGAAATATTTTTGTCAATGATTAAATAGTACCCTAACGAAAAATAGGATTTTTCGTTAAGATCAAGTAAGACAAAAATTTTGACCATAGACATACATTGAGTATTTCGAGGATTGAAATATGAGTCTGACGCAGATCGTAGGATTGATGATTGATGATTGAAATACCCTTTACAAAACCCCTCCCCCTCGATAGGAGGGCTGGAGGGGGTGATCAGGTGTATTGAGTAAGCAGATATTGGCAAAAAGACAGTTTTCGTTCAGGCATTATTTATGACAATCACATGAAATGATGGATTTGCTATCGCTATCGGAATCGGGATCGGGATCCGGATTGAATACACCTCAAAGGCAATATATTCGATGGAGATCCTGATTCCGATAGCGAATCTTAACGCCCAACATCGGATCTGGATGTTTGAGTCAAAATGAGAACTGCTGGCCAAAAGTAGAATTGCTGAGTCTTCATAACCGGCATTGACATTCTTTTTCTTTTGGATTTAAAATATAGGTGTTTCTAATTGTATCACCAATATTAATGGGGAAACCTCTCGTGCTTAAACGAAAAATAGCGAAAAAGATTTACCGGCTGGGCGCTTTCGGTTGAAACAGCTTTTTTTTGACTAGCCCTTTTCGCTTCCCGACTGCACTACCTATAAAAATAATGATTTTAAATCGATAGACCGGCTGGCCAAAACGATTTTACAAAACCACAATCAAAAAAGCTTCAAACAAGAAAGGAGGAACGTTGTAATGATCCGAACTGTAACAACTGGTTTGTTGACGATCCTTTTTATTCTTTTTCAAAGCGGGGTTGTCTGTGCGGAAGATTCAACCTGTGAGACATGTCATCTGAAAATTTCGCCGAAACAGGTTGAGGACTTCAAGCGTGGGGAAATGGCTCAAAGCCTGGATTGTACCGATTGCCATGGGGATCTTCACCAGAGCGAAACGGATACCCAAAAGGCGCAGTTGCCCACCATAGCAACCTGTAAAATGTGCCACGCAAAACAGGCAAAGCAATACCTTTCCGGCAAGCACGCCCTCGGCTTGGTGGCACTTGAGGCCATGCCGTATACACATGCGCAGCCCGCAGCCTTTATCAAAGGACAGAAAGGATGCGGTGGATGCCACACCCTGGGCATAACAGATGAGAAACTCCGTGAAAGCGATAAAAGAAAGTATTACCCGTACGGTATGGATTGTCAGAATTGTCATACGCGTCATGCATTTTCCAAGAAGGAGGCATCTGAGCCGGAGGCCTGCAAAACGTGTCACATGGGATTTGATCATGCCCAGTGGGAGATGTATTCCGGCGCCAAGCATGGTGTGACTTATTTGATTAACAGGGATGTCGATCCTGAAAATAAGGATCGTGCCCCCCGATGCCAGACATGTCACATGCCGGAGGGAAATCACCGTGTATTTTCTGCATGGGGATTTCTGGCGGTACGGCTTCCCGAAGATGATCCCGAATGGATGGCATACCGGACTACCTTACTGAAAGGACTGGGAGTGCTTGATACTGAGGGCAACCCCACCCCGAGGCTGGAGGCCGTAAAGGCCGGAAAAATGGCGAGATTAAGCAAAGAAGCATTTGATGCCGAAAGACAACGTTATGTGAATGTCTGTGAGCAGTGTCATAGCCCTACTTTTGTATCTCACAACATGAAAAATGCCGATCAAATGATCAAGGAAGCCGACAAGCTGTTTGCTGAGGCAATTGAAATCGTGGCCGGTCTTTACAAGGATGATATTATTCCACATAAAAAAGATGCCAGGGCATATCCGGATCTTCTGGCTTTTTACGATGTCAATACCAAGATAGAGCAGACACTTTACGAGATGTTCATGGATCATCGCATGAAAACATTTCAGGGCGCCTTTCACTTGAACTATGATTATTCTACCTGGTACGGGTATGCCAAGATGAAAAAGGATCTGGTGGAAATCAAAGAAACGGCTGAAAAAATGCGGCAAGAAAAAAGTAAGAAAAAGAAATAACCTTAGAAGTAAAATATCATTTATTAAAAAGCCTTTCCATGTATATTTTTTTTACGGGAAAGGCTTTTCAATATAATTATAGCCTTAATCCAAGCAGTATCAAGCCACTTTTCTACGGTCCAAAATTTTTCCTCTGTTACTGATCGTGATCTGCTCCATGGGAATCTGTTTTCCGGATCTTTTAATGCCTTTTTTGATAATCACAGGAAGAGCAAAGCAGCAGGGAACTTCCATCATAACAGCCGTAATGCGCTTGATTCCCGCCTGTTTGAATATCTCTGCAAATTTTTGGACATACGTCTCGGCATTGTCAAATTTGGGACATCCAATCATGACTACCCTGTCTTTCAGAAAGTCTTGGTGAAAATCAGGATAAGAAACGGGCACACAGTCGGCCACGATTAAAAGATCGGCTCCTTTTAAAAAAGACGCTCCCGATGGAATCAGGTTAATCTGGACCGGCCAGTGGGAGAGATATGATTTTGACTGCCGGTCTTCAGAATGGTTTGTATCGCTGTCAACCGACGGTTTAAACGTTTCGATGTTTGCGGACGGACATGACGCCGGCATGAAATCTTCTTTTCCGGTTTCTTCTTCTTTTTCAATCAGGTGCCTTTCTACAGCGTCTTCATCAAATTCCTCCGCCTCACGTTCCACAATGCGAAGCGCACCGGTAGGACATTCGCCGATACATGCGCCAAGACCGTCACAAAACTCCTCTTTCACGACACGGGCCTTTCCGTTGATGACCGCCAGAGCTCCCTCGGCACATGAAGTTACGCAGTTCCCGCAGCCATCACAAAGTTCCTCATCAATTTCGATAATTTTTCTTTTAACTTTCATGTTATGCCCCTTTCGTTTTTAAAAGCACTTTTTTTGCAATCTTTTTACCGTTTTCAGTGAAACAGCCCTTCTCAATTATGCTTTCCAGCCGACCATTTTCGATGGGTTCTTTCTTTTGTTTTTCTTCCAGGTTGGCGATAAGATCAGCATCGTAAATGACTTTGAAATCTAGAGTTTCGTTGTCTCTTGGATGATGGTGATGCCCGATGATGTCGCAGACTTCATCGATAAGATTGGGATTTGCTCCCAGATTGGTTAATAGGTTTCTGGCAACCGGAGGTCCCTCCTGGTGCTGAAATTTGGGAGCGGAACTATTGTGCTTTCTTTCCGCTTCCGGAATTCCAATATCATGCAGATAGGCCGCCAAAAGAACAACCGCCATATTGGCCTGCTCAGCTTTGCCGATCCTTTCGGCATAACGGGCCACACGGGTAGCATG
Organism: Desulfobacterales bacterium; assembly: GCA_018399715.1. GTDB lineage: Bacteria > Desulfobacterota > Desulfobacteria > Desulfobacterales > SKZT01 > M55B149. Next base: position 8,947 of record JAGYNR010000057.1, read on the forward strand.
TCCGATGCGTTTAAAATCTGTTTTAAAATACCGTTTCATCTCAACAGCGACCTTGTCTTTCAACAGATCCTCCCGCTGCGCAACGACTTCCGGGGGTAATGTTCCCAGGCATTGTTCCGCAAACGGACAATAGGCGGCACAACCGAAATCCATTTTCGGATTGACAAACCGGTGGCCGCAGTTTCCGCATTTCCGGGTGGTATCATCCTTGAAAAATTCTACATCGTGGCCGCATTCGGGGCATTTCACATTAAATATTGCACCCGGTTTCCAGTATCGACTATCCTGTCCCGGACATTTCATGATATTTTCTCCTGATTTTCAGATTGTTATATGAAATCTTGCTGATTATAGGCACCAATTTTTTATCAACAATGTAATTATAATAAGAATCTAAAGGGTTAAATGCAACATTGGGAATTAACCTGATTTATTACAAAAAGCATATCAAAATCATCTCATTTTGAATTTTGAATCAAAACCTGCCAAATTTCTATGCGATGCCCTTCGGGATCAAAAAGAAAAAAAGTCCTGGCACCCCACGGGTGCTTTTTGATCTTTGTTGGTTTCAGATCCATCTTCGTTGCATACTCCATCGCCGTATCAATATCTTTAACCTGCAGGCTTATCGTGATACCGGTATTTATGTTGGGAACTTATGGCCACTTGCAACTCTCTTAAAAATGTTTCCAGTGCGATGCCGTAAATACAGGCCACATCCTCCAATGTATGAAACGATTCGGCCGGACACCCGACGCAGAGCATTTTTCGTTTAATAAAAACATTCATCACTGATGGATGAATCTTCAGCAAATCGCTGACCGTCATTTTCGAATCAATAATCATTATATTTTAGTCTATTGCAAGCAATGGTGATCGTCTTTGCGCCAACGCAAACAACAGCACCGACTCATAAATATTTTTTTTGTTTCCGTTATTAATTTAAGGTTAATAAACACCGGAACGGCTTTCGATCATTTGCCGCTTCCGATTTGCCTGTTACTGCAAATTCATATAACCGGTGTCTGGGAGTATGTCTTTGCGCTGGCGGAAACAAAAAAATTTTATTGACAAACTTACCAGTTTTGATTATGTGAATTTATGTTCACTTAATTTTATTATGATGCTAAAAAAACGACTGAAAACTGCTATTCGCCATGAGCAGATTGCCCATGCGGCACTGGATATTGTTCGCTCGGATGGTATTAGAGGACTGAATGTCGCTGCCGTAGCAGAAAAAGTAGGTTTGGTTCCTTCGGCCGTCTATCGGCATTTTAAAAACAAAGGCGAAATTATCGGTGCTGTGCTGAGGCTGATTCAGACACGCCTGAATCAGCAATATCAGGATGTGATTCAGCAGAATCAGGAGCCGGTTGAAAAGCTGAATCTTCTATTAAGCCGGCACGTTGAACTGATCGGCAGCAACAATGCGATCCCTCGGATCATTTTTTCAGAAGAGGTCATCGGGGGAATGCCGGAAAAACAACAGCAGTTGTATGACATCATTGGCGATGTCATTCGAAATGTGGCTGCCGTTGTTACGGAAGGACAAAATAAGGGCACTATTCGCGGGGACCTGCCGGCCGAAAATATCGCTGTGTCCTTTTTGGGAATGATTCAGCCCGCCGCGATTATCTGGAATCTGAGCGATGGTGAATTCGATCTGATCCGGCACCGTAAAAACACCTGGAAGCTGTTTTCGGATGCCATCCGGCTTGGGGCTGAACAAACCGATTGATAGCACTCGACGGGGGGACCATGAAAAAATATATGATTGCAGCCATCCTGATCGGCGCCGGCATTGCCATCGCCTTTCCGTTGTTCAGTATGACTTATTATACTATGGTAAGGACTTCAACACCTGGTTTCTGCGCCACCTGCCATGAGATCAAACCGGCGGTGGTCGCCTGGCGGTCGTCCACACACGTGAACAACGCCCAGGGATTCGTGGCTGACTGCATGGACTGCCACCTCCCGGCTCCTCACAAAACGTTCGACTTCTTCTTTGCAAAGACTTTTCATGGCGCCAAAGATGTTATCAAACACTTCACCATTGATGAATATGATCGGCAGAAGAACCGCGAGGCCGCTTACGCATCCTTTGATAATGCCCAGTGTCAAAAATGTCACCGTAACCTTTTGGCACTGCCGGACAGGCGCGGGGCTATGCTCGCCCACCGCACCGTGCTTTACCCCCGACCGGGATATGAGAAAAAATGCGTGGATTGCCACTATGATCTGGTTCACAACGACCAGGTAACCATCATGTATAAGCAATACAGGAATGTCCCTTATCAGGCCAAAGGGCTGAGAAACCTTTGAGTATTTTTTATCGATAACCGTTTATCTGGTCTTTAAACCGAAAGGAGGGTCACTATGAGGCGACAAAAACCGGGTATTCTGTCAGGAGTCGTGATTATTCTACTGGTGCTGGTCGCTGTACCATTGCCGGCTCTGGCGCAGCCCAACTATGGCAAGATGAAGGAATACCGCATCGAGAGAAGCCTCCCGCCCGAGGCCGTGGCCTGCATCGAGTGCCATCGGCAGACCCAACCCGGTCTGTTCGGTGACTGGGCCAACAGCCGCCACGCCAACGCCAACATCACCTGCCTGGACTGCCATCTGGCCCAGCCGGGGGATCAGGATGTGGCCAAAGGCCATGAAAAATATTATGGTCGCAGCGATCTGCCCTATGGCGAACAGAAATACAAAGTGCCCATCGCCACCGTAGTGACCCCCAAAGACTGTTCCCGCTGTCATCCGGACGAGACGACTCAGTACAGCAAGAGCAAGCATGCCAATACCATCGAGATCATGTGGAAGATAGACCCCTGGCTGAACAAGGGCATGAACTCGGACAACGAACGTAAAACCGGCTGCTACCATTGTCATGGTACGGTATTGGCCATAGACGATAATGGCAAATTAGATTCCACCACCTGGCCCAATGTGGGCGTGGGGCGGATGAACCTGGATGGCAGCAAGGGCTCGTGCACCTCCTGCCACAGCCGACACCGCTTTGCAGTTTCCGAGGCCCGGCGACCCGAGGCCTGTGATTCCTGCCATCTGGGACCGGATCATCCCCAAATCGAGATCTACGAGGAATCCAAGCACGGCACCATTTACAACGCCTTTGGAGATGAATTTAATTTCAAAGCCGCTGCCGGCACCTGGACACCGGGCACGGATTACCGGGCCCCCACCTGTGCCGCCTGCCACATGAGCGGCAGCGGCAAGGTGATGGGCACTCACGATGTCACCGAGCGGATTTCCTGGGAAACCCAAGCCCCGCTGACGGTGCGACCGGCCGACTTCAAACCCTTTCCCGCCGGTAACGATTGGCAGGTGGAGCGCGAGAAGATGAAAAACGTATGTCGTGCCTGCCATGGGGATTCCTGGATAAATGATTTCTACAAGGGCTTTGATAAAGCCGTCGAGGAATATAACGAGGTTTACTATAAGCCGGCTAAGGCCAAACTGGACGACCTGTATGCCAAAAACCTGTTGGACAACACCAAATTCTTCGATGAACACTTAGAGCTGCAATTCTACGAGCTGTGGCATCACGAAGGTCGCCGGGCGCGCATGGGCGCTATGATGATGGCCCCGGACTACGCCTGGTGGCACGGCTTCTATGAATGCAAATCCCGTTTCAATGAGTTCATGGAAGAGGCCGACCATCTCATCGAAACCGGCAGTAAGGCATATGTCTATCCCAGGTATCCCAACGCCACCGGGGATACAACCCGGCCCCCGAAAATTTTCGGCAAATAGTCTGGGGATCAGGCAAACCAAAAGACTCCGTCCCTTTTGTCCAGGCCCGGGTTTTTATTTGAAGCGAGGATCTACCTAAAAAAAGCCGCCGCGGTAAACGCTTTGGGGAGATTCTGACCGATGTTGATTTTAATGACATCGTTGAGCTTTTCTCAAGTCAACCGGTTTCCGCAAATGATACCAGTGCGTGAGGATCCACTACGATGATCCGTTCACGGCCCGACCTGACCCAACCCCTTTTCTCCCAACTGCTGAGAGTACGGCTTACGGTGTACAGGGTAGTGCCGGTGTAATCGGACAGATCTTTTCGACTGAGACGGAAATCGATCAATATTCCCTCGTCGACCCTGCGGCCGGATTGCTTCATGATACGCAGCAAAGCTCTGGCGACGCGCTGTTCCACCCGTTCTGTTTGCAATTCCAGATAGCGGCTTTGAATATCATCCAGCCGGTCGATAACCACCTGCAGGAAATTAATCGATAATGCCGGATAGACATGCATGGCCTGCAGCATGGTATTTCTGTCCCAGAGCACAGTCTCAGCCGGGCCAACGGTTACGGCTGTGACCGGATAGTTTTTTTCCCGGAAAACAGCAACGGCAGCCGTGATTTCTCCGGGATTGATGTAACGCAGGAGAGCCTCTTTACCCTCTTCGTGAAGCAGGCTCAATTTAAGACGGTTTTTTAACACCAAATAGCAGAAAATGGCGCGGTCACCCTGATGAAACAGGGTTTCGCCTGAGTTGAAAACGCGCCTGCGTCCCATGGCCAAAATATCGGCCTGATCTTTTCCGGTGATTCCGGTAAACAGAACAGCTTGATGAAATGTAACGGGATAAAAAAGGGAATTGCTCACTTTCTTTCTCCACCAACTTTTAATAACTCAGACCATTGCTCCAGGATAAACACTTTCAAGGTCTTCTGACCCACTTTCTTAATTTAACCAAATTAATTCTCACCTTACAACCGAAACATCCAGCAATTCTAATTTTGATTTTATTTTCAGAAAAATCTTTAGAGGTTGCTAATTCGGTTGATGAAAAAGACAGTTTTCGTTCGGGCACTAATTATGACAATCACATGAAATGATGGATTCGCTATCGGAATCGGGGTCGGGATCACGATCGAAATCGAATACATCTCAAAAGCAACATATTCTTTAGCGATTATTAACGTGCAACATCGTAGCTGGATGTTTGAGTCAAAATTAGAATTGCTGTGAAACATCAAAACCGGTTTTAATTTATTTTGTCTCCGCGATTAGGATATCTTGCGCTGTCTTTGATCATGAAAAGAT
>JAGYNR010000058.1 GCA_018399715.1 Desulfobacterales bacterium
GTCTGAAAAAATGAATTTGCAGAAATTTCAAATTCATATGAACCGATAACGTCTATCAAGGCGTTTTTGCCATAAAGCGGAACTTCATATTCTCCTATGGCAACCGCCGCCTTTCGGGAGGTGATATTATTGACAACAGCAACAACGCGGGGATATTTTTGCATCAGGCATTCGGCCAGCGGCATGACGGTTTTCCGGTCTTCATCAGCGGTAATGATATTCACCAACCACTGATTAAGCGCTACGGAGTGCCTGAGCATGAGAAATCGCCAAAATCCCTTGTGGCTGCGAAGTCCATAAACAGGAGCTGATGAATTCAGAATAAATTTCCGAATATCATCCAAAATCAGGTTGGCCTCCTCAGGAGGTAATAGGCAGGATTTGATATCAAGAACCTTATGAAAGGTCCCTGGTACATGCAGCCCCAATGCAATGCCTGTGTCAATAGCTTCCTGCCCCATTTCCTCCGGCAGAAGCCAGCGACGGTCAGAGCATGAAAACTCCATTTTGTTCCGATATCCGAAAACGCGGGGAGACGGAAGGGTCGAATGAACCGGAATATCTTTAAGCAAAGCGATATGGGCCAGTGACGCTTCTACATGTTTACGTTTATATTCCAACTGTGTTTCATAAGGAAGGAACTGCCACTTGCATCCCCCGCAGTGCCCGCTATACCGGCAGGGTGCTTTTACCCGAAGCGGTGACGGTGAAATGATTTCAGTAACCCGTGCGTCAGCATAGTTTTTTTTCTTTTTTACCACCCTGGCAAGAACGACATCACCAGGTGCTGTCTGGTCAACAAACACGGTAAACCCGTCAACCCTGGAAAGACCTTTTCCGCCAAACGCCAGATCTTCGATGGTCAATTCAAGTATGTTTCCTTTTTTTAACGTCATCTGTAAAATTAAATTCTCATCTATAGTTTAAATAGTGCTTAAACAAAATGCTTGATTATAAATAAATGTTAATTTATATCACACTTAAACTGAATATAAATTTAAAAAATGATACAGGTTCTGGTATTAATAAAATAAATACCTAAACTGAGCGTTAAATCTAACATGACAAATGCTAATCCATGTCCTGATAACAGCATTCTATATTTTTTTTCGGACAAATTCCGGCTGACAGGTAACCTGCATCTTCCAGAAGAGACAAATCCCCCCGTGGTAATCGGATCTCACGGACTGTTTGCAAACCGCCACTCTCCAAAACAAATCGCCCTTGCCCGGCTTTGTATATCTGTAGGAATTGGTTATTTCAGATTCGATCACCGGGGTTGCGGAGACAGCCAGGGGGATTTTGCCCAAAAATTGTCATTTGCCGGCCGTTGCCGTGATCTACTTAATGCTTGTGACATTATTCAAAACAGAAATGATACCGGAAACCGGATCGCTTTGTTTGGAAGCAGCCTGGGGGGTGCTGTCGCGCTGTTTGCTGCTTCAGTAATCAATGTCGAATCTGTCATAACGTTTGCAGCGCCCTTAAACTCCAAGTGCGTACTGGAAGCGGTAAAAAAATCAAACTGTTTGAAAAAACCAGCTTCGACCCCCATAGTGCAACTGATGGATTATGATCTTTACAATCGGCTTCCTAAAATCTGCAATGTTCTGATAATCCATGGAGAAGCAGATGAAATCGTACCGGTTTCCCATGCGCAGATTATTTTTGATAGAGTTTCGTCTCCCAAAGAAATAAGGATACAACAACAGGGGGATCATCGCATGAACGATCCATCGCATCAGGAAGCATTTGGCCGTCTTTGTGTCCAATGGTTTCAAAAAGGTTTTAAAACATAATAAATTCAATTGCTCAGACTTGACAGCCGGTTATTTTTTCACTAATTTCTTAATTTAAAAAATTGCATATGACAGCCATAAGGTAGAATCAACGACACAGTAAGAAATAATCGTGCCGAGTTTTTTAAAAAACATCGCAGGAGGAAAACGCAGAAAATTGGATATACAGGAACTTACCACAAAAGTTGCGGAAAAACATTTGTTATTAAGCGCTATCCGGGAAGAGATTTCAAAAGTTCTGGTCGGACAGCAGCAACTTATTGATGGATTGCTGATTGGTTTGTTTACAAAGGGACATATTTTAATTGAAGGCGTACCCGGACTTGCCAAGACCAGCGCTGTCCGGATGCTGGCTGCTACAGTGGAATCGGCGTTTAAACGCATTCAGTTTACACCGGACCTGCTACCTGCGGACCTGATTGGAACTGAGGTTTATCTTCCGAAAACCGGTGAGTTTACGATTAAAAAAGGGCCGATTTTTAACAATATTATCCTGGCCGATGAGATTAACCGGGCGCCTTCAAAAGTTCAGTCCGCCCTTTTGGAGGCCATGCAGGAGCGACAGGTAACTATTGGCCCCTCTACATTTGTTCTGGCGGACCCGTTTTTAGTGATGGCCACTCAGAATCCAATTGAGCAGGAGGGAACTTATCCCCTGCCCGAGGCTCAGATCGACCGGTTTATGCTGAAAATCATCATCGATTACCCGACTAAAAATGAAGAAAAGGAAATCATGAACCGGGTCGGTTTTGAAAGTCCTTTTGAGATAAAACAAATTATCGGTAAGCAGCAGATTGATGAAATCGTGGCTTTGATCAAGCAAATTCATGTGGAGGAAAAATTAAAAGATTATATTGTTGATTTGATTTTTGCCACCCGGGACCCAAAAGCTTACCATTTGGATATTTCCCAATATATTCGGTTTGGCGCCTCACCCAGGGCGACTATTTTTTTAAGCCTAGCTGCCCGAGCTTATGCTTTTCTTCAAGGACGGGCGTATGTTACGCCTCAGGATATTAAGACCATGGCACCGGATATTCTCCGGCATCGCATTATACTTTCCTATGAGGCTGAGGCTGAAGATCTGACCACCGACCACATTATCCGTAATTTATTCGATTCAATAGAAGTTCCATAGTATGCTAACCCCCGACCTTATCCGCAAGATCAAAAAAATCCATATCAAAACCAGCCGTCAGGTCAACACCATGATGGCCGGTCAGTATAAATCCGCTTTCCGGGGGTCCGGTATCGAGTTCGAGGAAGTGCGGGAGTATTCGCCGGGTGATGAGGTCAAAGATATCGACTGGAAAGTATCAGCACGCCTGGGACGGCCATTTGTAAAAAAATTCCGTGAGGAACGGGAACTGATTGTTATGTTGCTGGTCGACATGAGTGCCTCAAAAATTTTTGGCACCCAGGATATGGTCAAAAGAGAAACATCAGCCGAATTAGCCGCTATTTTAGCGTTCAATGCCATCCGTAACAATGACAAGGTGGGCGCTATTTTGTTTACGGACCATGTGGAAAAATACATACCGCCACAGAAAGGATCATCCCATGTCTGGCGGGTCATCCGGGAAATTTTCGCTTTTGAGCCCGTCGGAAAGAAAACCGACATTGAAAGTGCGTTACGATATCTGGGGCACGTATGTTCAAAAAGAACGGTAAGTTTTCTGGCTTCGGATTTTTTGTGCCACGGATATCTTCAGCAGCTTAAAATTGCTGCCCGAAAACACGATTTTATCGGAATTGTATTGTCAGACCCCGGAGAATTTATACTTCCGGACGGCGGGATTCTTCAGGCAAGGGATTTGGAGACCGGGGAGTTATTTTATCTGGATGCCGCCGATCGCAAAACCCGCAACGCTTATACCCGGTACCGGAAAAAACAATACGAGAAAACGCTTCGGCAGCTTAAATCCGCTGATGTTGACACAATCGAAGTGAGCACCGCAGCCGATCCGGCGGATGCACTGGTACGGTTTTTCAGATTGAGGGAAAAGAGGATCCGGTAATCATGAAAAAATATTTCAAAACCCAGTCTCTCTTTTTTTTACGGCTTTCACTTTTAATACTTTGCTGGTCGCTGTTTTCAGATCAGGCGGTTACTGCTGACAAAACCGGGGAACAACATGCACCCAATGCAACTGCTGCTGAAATCTCTGAAAAAGTATCTTCCATGACCGATATCTTCGATATAAAATCGCCCGTGCCGTATCCCGGGTATCCCTCATATGTAAAATGGATGGTAGGTGCATTGGCGGGTATCCTTATCTTGCTGATGTTTTTTGTTGTCAGATCTGTTTACCGAAAAAAGATACGAAACCAACAGGATACAGCCCCCCCGGTGCCTCCTGACAAAGCCGCGTTGGCCGCATTAAGGGATATACGAAAAATAATGGATATAAACAGCAAGGACTTTTATTTTGCTTTGTCGATGATTTTAAGAACCTATATCAATGGACGTTTCCATATTAATGCAGAGGAAATGACAACCGAAGAAATCTTATCGGGGATGACCGGATTAGATATTGATCCGGATTTGAAACAGCAGGTAACAGCATTTTTCCGATACAGTGATTTTGTCAAATTTGCCGATATGCCTGCTGAGAGAGTCAAAATGGAAAAACATCTCAAGTTTGTCAACACATTTGTTAAAACAACCTCATTGGATGAAACGGAGACGTCCTGAATATGGTGAGATTCGCGTCCCCATGGTTTTTCATCTTTCTGGCCATCATTCCGGCAGCGGTTTATTTCCGAAACAAAAAACAAGTCAATCCGTCCATGGGATTGTCAGGTCCCATACCTGCCGAACATATTCCCGTATCATTTTACATTTCTTTCAGCAGGATACTTCCGGTAATAAAATATATCGCTTTTGGACTTATGGTCATTGCGATAGCCAGGCCCCAATGGGGAACCCAAAAACAAAACATCCTGACCGAGGGCATTAATATCATTTTAGCGGTTGATATTTCTGAAAGCATGGCGGCATTGGATTTCCAAAAAAATCAAAAAATAATCAACCGGCTGGAAGCTGTCAAAGGGGTCGTAAAAGAGTTTATTGCCGAAAGAAACGGGGACAGAATCGGAATGGTGGTTTTTGGTTCAAATGCCTATACCCAGATTCCGCTGACCCGGGATTACACCACTATTTCCTATATTCTGGACAGATTGAAAATCGGAGCAGCCGGTAAAAGAACCGCCATTGGAGATGCGATCGGCATATCCCTGAAGCGGCTGGCAGAGTTGGAAAGCAAATCAAATATTATTATATTGCTGACTGACGGCAAAAGTAACAGCGGCGAATTGACCCCGGCTGTGGCATCTGAAATCGCCTCACAAAAAGGTGTGAAAATATACACCGTTGCAGTCGGCAAACGGGGCAAAGCACCTTTTTTAATAAATAATCCAAGATTTGGCAGGCGTTATATCTACCAGCAGGTGGATATTGATGAAAAAGCACTGAAAGATATTGCCGAAAAGACCAGCGGGCAGTTTTTCCGGGCAGAGGATGTCGAAAGTCTTCAGGAAATTTACGAAACCATTGACCAGTTGGAAAAAACAGCGGTTAAAGTTCAGATCTTTTCCAATTATCGGGATCTGTACGCATATTTTCTGGGACCAGGTTTTTTGTTGCTGGTGCTTTGGATAATTTTGATCAATACAAGATTTCTCAGGATACCATGAAGTTTATCAGTATTAAACTGCTTTTTCTCATATGGACAGTACCGGTTTTGCTTCTTTTTTTCTTTTATGGAATGTACAGGCGAAACAGTATTCTTTCCCGGTTCGGCAAACCAAGGGGTTTGAACGCCATAGCTTCCGAGCCGGACACAACCAGGCGGTGGGTGAAAAATACACTGCTGTTGGTGGTAATTTTATTTTCTGCCATTGCTATCGCTGGTCCTCAGTACGGTTACCGGTGGGAGGCGGTCGAACAGAAAGGCGTGGATATTATCCTGGCCATAGATTGTTCCAGGAGTATGCTGGCCACTGATATCCAACCCACTCGTCTCGACCGGGCAAAACGGGAAATTGTTGACCTTCTTCAACTATTGGAGGGAGACAGGGTAGGACTGGTTGCTTTTGCAGGAACGGCCTTTCTCCAATGCCCGCTCACGCTGGATTACAGCGGATTTCATATTTTTCTGAATGCCCTGTCACCGGATTATCTTCCCATAGGCGGAACGAACATTAATGCCGCCATAACAACAGCGCTTTCGGCTTTTTCAAGCGAGGATAACACCGAAAAAGCAATTATCCTGATCACCGATGGCGAAAGTACTGGCGACAAGCCGATGAAAGCCACAGAAACAGCGCTATCGAAAGGTATCAAACTGTTTTGTATCGGGGTGGGCAGCACCGATGGGGTTCCGGTGCCGGATGCAAACGGCGGTTTTATAAAAGATGATACCGGAAAAATTGTATTAACCCGTCTCGACGAACAGACATTAAAAGAAGTATCATTAAAGACCAATGGGGCCTATGTTCGTTCGATTGCCGGGGATATGGATCTGGATGTCATTTACCGTCAGGAAATCCGGAATAAAATGCAATCAGCAACCCTTTCAACCGGCAAAAAAAAGGTCATGGAAAACCGGTACCAATGGTTTCTTGGAGTTGGCCTTGTCGCTTTTTGCTTTGAATTTTTTATCCGGGCGGTTAAACCAAAAACCGGCCAGGGCTTATTTATTATCGGTTTTTTGCTGCTGGCAATTCCAGGAATAGCTACGGCAGAAGGCGTGTATGAAAAGATGCAAAAAGGCGTGAAAGCTTATGAAAATCAAAATTATGAGAAATCTCTGGATTATTTTACAGAAGCGCAGCTCGAAAAACCGGATTTGCCGGAAATTTCTTATAATCTTGGCAATGCCTACTACAAAACCGAAGACTATTTGGCGGCCGAAAAAAATTATTTTCACGCATTAAATACGCAATCCGACTTTTTAAAAGAAAAAGCATTTTACAACCTGGGAAACACATACTTTCGTACAGGAGACTATGAAAAGGCCGTAGAAAATTACCAGGCGGCTCTAAAAATTGACCCCGAAGACAATGAGGCATCAGCCAACCTGGAATTTGTGAAAAAAATCCTAGAACAACAAAAAAAATCACCCTCTAAAACCAACCAGACAGACGGTAAACCACAGGATAAAGATAATGATTCTGAAAATGGTTCCGCCGGGCAACCCCAATCCGACAAAAAAAAACAACCTTCTGAAAAGACAGATTCTCAGTCAACCAAAAATTTGCAAACCGATGATCTGCAAAAACCAGAAACCAGTACTCCCTCATACGGCAAAGAGATGGAACCGGAAATGACGGATCAGCTCGAAGAATCCGCGCAGGGAGGAGGAAAAACCGATGACACTGAAAATCGTAAAACATCCGAAGAAACAGCCATGACGACGCAAAAACAGCAAAGTATTTCTGCAAACCAGATCGAAACCATGTTAAACCGGCTGGAGGATCAGCCAGGCAAAGCACTGGTACCATCATACGGCAACCAAAAGGTACAAAAAGATTGGTAATGAAACGATTTGTTCCTTTCCTGATAATTTTTTTTATATCAACCGGCTACAACGACAGTGCCGATGCCATAGAGGTAACGGCACAGGCGGACAAATTAAGGTTATCCTCACAGGAAGCCCTTACACTTACCATTACGGTCACAGATGCTGAAGGGACTGTAGACACCTCATCAATTGAGGATTTCAAGGTTCTCGGTCAGGGCACCAGCACCAGTGTTCAAATCATCAATGGTCAGGTTTCCCGTAAGAGTACTCACCGGTACACCCTGCTTCCTTTAAAAGAAGGAACTTTACATATCCCCCCGCTTCAGGTTGAAGTAGATGGCAAAAATTACATGACCAACGACATACAGGTTACCGTTTCCGACACTCCGGATGAGACCTCTGGTAAAAGCGATCATGCAACATCTCCGGAACTGTACCTGGAAGCGGAAATATCCGACGCATCCCCTTTTGTGGGACAGCAGATCGTTTATACGTTTCGGCTGCTGACTGCTGTCAACATTGCCAATGCTAGCTTTCAGCCGCCGGCTTTTGAGGGGTTTTCTTCCCGGGAAATCGAACCTCATAAAACCTATAAAAAGGTTGTGGGCCAAAAAACGTATCATGTGGAAGAAGTTAATTATGTTCTGATCCCTGTTAAAACAGGACCACTGGTTATCCAACCGGCCCTGTTGAACTGCCGGTTGTTCACAAAAAGGGACCAAGACCCGTTTTCCTTTGGTTCTGCCTTCGACAACCCTTTTTTTCGCTCACGCACAACACAAAAATTTCTGAGAACAAAGTCTTTGCCGGTGGAGGTAAAACCGCTCCCACCGTTTAAAGGCCAGGGTAAATTTTCAGGGCTCGTGGGCCAATTTTCCATAACATCAACAGTGGAAAAAGATGTATTTCATGTTGGGGATTCCACAACCTTGAACATCATTATTACAGGAACCGGAAATATCATGGATGCAAAAACACCTGATATTGATCTTCCGGATGCCTTTAAGGTTTATGAAGACAAACCCGAAGAAAAAATCAAAATCGATCACCAGGGCTATTCCGGCAGTAAAACTTTTCGGTTGGCTCTGGTAGGAGTTACAGCCGGAGATTTTAATATAGAACCGGTCCGGTTAACTTATTTCAATACCGACAAAAAGCAATATGAAACCGGGGAATCATCACCGATTCATCTTAGTATCCGTCCTTCTTTGCAAAAAGATACACTGGAGGTTGTATCCGCAGACAAGATGGAAAACACAAAGGTCTTTAAAAAAAAAGTGACATTTACCGGTCGGGATATACTACCGTTAAAGGAGAAGATGGATGCTCTGGAAAATCAGGAGACAATTTCATTTGGCTGGTTTTTTGTTTTACTTCTGTCCCCTGCCCTGCTCTACGGAATTTTGTGGACAAGCGTTCGGATCACCCGCAAAAAAGATGATCCGGCGATCATTATGGCCGAAAGAGTGGAAACCGCTTTAAAAGCGGCCAGGAAAAGTACGAATGACCCGGATAAGTTGCTTTCATATTTGTACCGGGCTTTGATTTCTGCTGTATTGGCAAAGGGGGGGATGAAAGGAGAATCCCTGACTTATAGTGAAACGGAAACAATTTTACAACAAAACGGGATTTCTTCGCAGACAGCAAAGGAGGTTACCATGTTATTAATGCGCATCGATTCGATTCGCTACGGCGGAGAGGAGAAAAACCCCGAATTTTTGAAAGATCTCCTGCAAAAGATACAAAAAATGATTGAAAGATTACGATGAACAGAAAAACCGGAATTTTTTTTAAAAGTTTTTTTTACGTGCTGATGATAGTGGTTTTTATCTATTTTTCCGATCAGGATTCATTGGCTCAAACGTCTGAAAACAGCCGGACCTTTTTAAATGCGATACGGCTATACCGGGAGGGACAATTTAAACCGGCAGCCGACGAATTTTTAAAAATTGCCCAAACCGGCGTCCGGAACGGCAAGCTTTTCTATAATTTGGGCAACACATATCTTAAAATCGGAAAACTCGGACATTCGATCTTATGGTACGAACGGGCTCTCAAGCTGATTCCCAACGATCCGGACCTGAAGTTCAATCTGAATTTTGCCCGTACATTGGTAAAAGACAAACGGGAAGAACAACGGCCGCCTCTGTTAAATGTATTATTCTTTTGGCAGGACTTGTTTTCAGAAAAATCCATACAATGGATTGCCATCATCAGCAACATGGTTTTCTGGCTGATTCTGGCATCTTATCTGTCTCCCATACCATCATTGAAAACTGCAACTTCTGTTAAAGTATTTAAATATCTATCCCTTGCCATTGCATTGGTTTTTTCCCTAACTGCTTTCTACCAATATTTCGCTAAACGTTATATAAATTATGGCATCATTCTTCCTGAAAAAGTATCAGTCCGTTCCGGACTTACAGAAACCGCCACCGAACTTTTTTTATTGCACTCGGGCACAAAAGTTAAAATTGAACGACAAGACCGGGATTATTATCGTATTTATTTTTCCAGGGATAAAATCGGATGGTTAAAAAAAACGCACGCCGCCATGATTTAAAGCATAGCGACTTCCCCTGCTTATTTCACCATGGCCATTTGAGGAGCCTCATAGGTCAGCGTAGGCAATAAACACCATTGATAACCAACTTGTTGAATTAACCCTTCCAAGGTTTCCCCAATTAATTCTGCAACAGCAGCTTTTTGTTGTTCTTTGGAAAACGCATGAGCATTCAACAAATCTATCTCAATGGGTTCTTCAAACACCATTACTAACTCATTTTCCTCACGTTTCACCATACAGGGCAATAACATGGTATTTTTTTCAGCAATATGCTGCTTGCACGCCAAAGAGATAAATCCAGATGCAACAGGACGCGGCCGGCCAAAAAATTGTGGTATCAGAAAACTTCGATGCCCCGCATAGACAAAATCGGGATAGGTACACAATATCCCACCCTGCGATAACGTTTTTTTAATCCGCTTTAAGGCTTGCAGGCCATCACCCGCAATCCATTTTTCATGAACCGGGTTATGTCCTCTAATAGCATCAATCCCTTCTCCATATAAAATAACAGCTCGTTCGACATACGATGCCGCCAACTGTTGAATGAGAAATACAGAATCTGACAAAGTCACTGTCATGGGAGTCAGCAACAATACCGGATAGCCATTGGTTTCATCACAAAAGTGTTTATTCTCAATATGAAATGAAACCGTTTCTGCTGTTAAACAACCATTCTGCCATTGGGCTTCTCGCCAGGAACACCATAGCTGGTGCTGAATAAAATCTGCCGTTGTATAACCGGAAGAAGGAAAAGCACGATTCAACGCAGCCTGTAAACGTTTGCCTTCCCTGTAGGGATCAGTATTGGCAATCCGTTGCACCATAAGCTCAATTTCATCCCACTTTGCCTGTGAGAATACCGCACTGGCAATGGGATCAAAGGCTAAATTAAACACAGATTGCTGAAAGGTATAAGCCATAGAAAATACATCTCTTTATTTCTTGCAGGATCCCTAAAACCGTTATACACGCAAGCTATTTAAATAACGCAACATGTGATCAGAATGCATCAGGGAGTCAGATATGCGATCAAAGGCAAGTTGGGAGATGGCACAGGATTCAGCCCATACATCATGTAAACCAGGCGCATGAGCCAAACAGGTTCCACCACACACACCATACCAAATGCAATCCGCACACGCCGCCACATGACAGGTAACATCCCGGGAGCGAATTTTTTCCGCCGTCGGGGACGATTTAGCAGCTTCTAATGTTGAATATTGCATATTGCCCAAATTGGACAAAGGTCCCGTCGGATCGATACAATCACACGCTTCAATAGTACCATCTGCAGATACGGATAATAAATCTCTGGCAGCACCACATTGTGGCCGCATGCACATATTTCCGGCAGGCCCTGATACAAAAGCGTCCAAATATTTTTTAACCGGCAATACGGGGAATCCATCAAATTCACCCGATTCAACGGCATTGAACAACTCATCCCAGCTTGTTAATAAGCGATCCAAATCAAATTTAAAATGCGTCGATTGCTTGCGTCCACGGCCAATGGGCTGAAATAAACTCCAGTCCCAAGAAGCCATACCTAATGCTTTAATGTGTCTGGCAGTTTCTAACAGACGGCTGTCATTTACCGCCGTGATAGTACTCATAACCCCACAGCGTTTTACAAAGGAGGGAAATAACTTATAAGAACGTATAAAAAGTTCATAGCTACCTTTTCCTTGATGATCGATCCGGAAGTGGTTGTGAATCTCCGGTTTTCCATCAATGGAAAAACCCCAGACAATATTGTATTGACAGGAAAAACGAACTATTCGTTCTGTCAAGCAGGTCATGTTGGTCTGCCCAGAAAAATAAATCTTTTTTCCTTGTTCTTTTGCTATCCGCGTTCCGGCCCGTACCAGGTATTCCACAGTATCCCACATCAACATGGGCTCACCCCCATGCAAAATTACCCATAGCACTTTATCACATAAGGATAAAGCTTGTTTTATGGCTTGAAGACCCATTTGAAGCTCTAACCTTTGAGCACCTTCCATTTTTTCATAGTCATAACAATAAGAACAAGCTAAATTACAGGCATTGGTCAACTTAAGGATAATAGTATTTAAGGTGTTAAATTGACGTTCGGAATGAGGTACCCCCACCTTACACGCAATACACTCCTGCTTAATTCTACGGACAATGTCCCACATGGGTGAATCCAACAGTGCCGATTCAGAGCACCGGGATTCATTTAACGTTAATAAACGAAGAAAAATTTCATCCTCTGACGAAATGCTCAACCACTTCCCCGATATCCGATCCATCACCAGCGTTTTATTTCCACGCGGTAAGATTCGCAAACGAGATAAATCAAATGAAAGAGACACCTCGGATGGTGTAGTTTGTGGTAGTTGTAGCATCGTTTTTTTTAAGTAAAAATCCGACCCCAGAGGGGCGCTTTGGCTACCCCTATAAGGGAATACAAAACCTTGCCTCCATAGGGGGCAAGGGTAAGTTGCCCCAAACTTAAAAATTCTTAAAATAGCTTACGTTGCGTATCAAACTTTTGGTCTCTGGCATCTTGGTATTTTACATATTTGGCGATCATTTCAGCGTCCAAACCTACAGTGTCCACACAATATCCTCTGTACCAGAATTGATTGCCCCAATAGGGCTTTTGCCTCAATTGACAATGCTTGTTTAACACACGTATCGCTGTTTGGCCTTTCAATGTCCCAAGATAGTCTCAAATTGAAATCTTAGGCGGCACCATCGCAAGGAGGTGCACATGATCATTTTGAATATTAAGCTCAGTTACCTCGCAACCCAATTGCTCCGAAAAACCACGGATACCATTGTTGATTTCCATAGCAATATCTCCGACTAAAATCTTGTATTGATATTTCAAAGTCCAAACAATGTGGTATTGGCATGCCACAGCGTCTGGGATAACTTCCTGAATCGGCTCATTTATTACTCCTTTGCTTAGGATGTCAATAGGCAAGAAAAACGGATAAACTGCCATTGACATCCCTGATGATTCCGGATCGTTATTTGAACAATTTACCCTTTCCGGTTAAATGCCTTAATATCAACACGAATGGTTCTTAATTCAGACTTAAACGGTGCTTTTTGAATCCGTTCATTCATGACCAGCATATCTGGATCGAACTCATTTACCAAGGGTTCGATATACTCTTCAATATCAGGACGACGGTCGTTACATGCCCGTGTCCATTGAGCCCAAACACCCCATTCTTCTTCAACAGGAGCAATAGAATCTACAGACACCGCATTCACGCCAACCGGACGATATTCTTTTGGCATTTGATCCAACATTTTTCCAGCTTCTTTTTGAACAAATTCAGCAATTTCTGCCTCCTTCATCTCATGAAGCTTAACGGACTTGGGCGCACGAATATTAAACTTTTTAGCCATAGTTCATGATTCCTTTCTCCTAATAATGTGAATTACAAATAGTTAAACAAAAAACAAACAACACGGATCAGGTAAATCATCTCGGCAGTGTCCGGTTAAGAATAAAACAATAATAGTTGAATATGGACACCGAAAATTTGTAAAATACTATAAAGAATTAAATTGATCGTAGTTTGTTGCTAATCTGAAAATGTTATGAGGATACTATTTTTTAATTTTTACTCTTAGTTAAAATGTTGTTCAATCAGGAAATATATGATTATCAGAGAAAAAAACACTTTATTCCAGGAGAAAAAATGGGTATTTGCCAAAACGAGAATTGAGGACCGTTACGATAACATCTTGCAAAATTTTCACATCTATATTAAAATTAAAAAAAAAATTTTCTGAAAAAAGATAATTACATGAAAAAGGAAGAAGACCAAAATCTCCAGGACTCCTCGTTTAAATCTTTATC
>JAGYNR010000059.1 GCA_018399715.1 Desulfobacterales bacterium
AGGGATATCTTTCCCTAACTCACTTCTTAAAAAAAATCTGAGTTCTTATTTCCGGAATGGAACCATATCTTTACTGTATTGCTCCATCTGTCTCAATATTACAGGTATTTGTTAGAATTTTATTAAATTTCAACGGCAGGTAAAACTCGATGATCAAGTTTTTTCCCGTCATTCCGGCGAAAGCCGGAATCCAGAAGGTTTTGCGAGCTTACTGGATTCCGGGTCTCCGCTCCGCCCGGAATGACGAAGTTTGTTATGAGCTGAATTAAAAAAACTTGATCATCGAGTAAAACGGTTTGTCAGTATATTGGATTCCGGCTTTTGCTAACTATCGGTTTAAATGTTAACACGAATAATCTTTGAATGATCTCAACGCCTTAATCGATGCCCGGCAATTGAGCCTACAGAAACTTCGAACAGCCGAATTCAACTTTCGATTGGCACTATTAACAGATCCCTCCGGCATTATCCTGGCTGCAGTTGGACTGTTGCCACCGGTTTTTGCCGGTATGCTTCATCTGTTCAATGCATCTGCGATTTTATCATTTCCGGAAGGCTTTTGAGGGTTGATTTTTTTGCAGAAAACAACCGACAAGAACCGACAACCGACAGTTGCTCCAAAATGGAACAATCGCCTAAAGTCAAATAAGAGGATAACCTTACGGGAAAAACCTGTTAGTCTTTATCCATTAAATGTTGTTTTTTTGGGCGCTGTCGATAATGGATTTACTAAAAACGCCAAACGCATACCAGAATGCTGTATACCAGGGCGGCATTCTAAAGTTGCCCCTTAAAATTTCAATGACCCCAAAAGCCAGGAGAAATATGAAAATGGCAATGGGAAGATCAACCTGCCCACCGGAAGCGTTTTTTAAATTAGCATTTATTTCAGAAATAGGGGTCGTCACAGTTTGCAGCAGTGATGTCGTCTCTACCGATGCTTGTTTTTCAAAGGTAAACAGTTTTTCTTTTCGGGCGAATTCATCCATATCGTCAGCACATATCCCCTTGCTTTCAATAATAACGCTTCCGGTTAAAGGATTGACGATGGTTTTAGTATAACCGGCTTTTTGTAATTTTTCCCGAACCAATTGAAAATATGAATGATCGCCTCTTTGTCCGGCAATTTTTAATCTGAGCCGCCCGGTGGTATAATGACATATTTTGGCATACGGTATCATAGAAAATTCTCAATTTCAGCTTCAAGATGACGATTTAGCAGCAGTCGAAGTCGCTGTAGATGGTTTAGACTCCGGTGCTTTTTTTGCCGGTTCTGATTTAGGTGTCTCCGAAATTTCACTCTTGGCTTCCGCAGCCAGGTCTTCAAAACCTTCGATGGTTTCCGCAGCGGCGATTTTTGCTTTGTGATAAGCAATCAGGCTTCCTTTAATAGTTGCTTTGGTTAAGGATCTGAGCACCGATGTGGTCACCGGTATTAATACAGGCGCCAATAACACAATGCCGGCGCCAACCCAAAAACCGCTCCCTATTTTCATATCAAATAGTTTCATGGGATACCTCCTTTGATGGTGAGAACATTTGTTGAAAGAAAATAATTTAAGTGACCCAAAATTTGTGAATTTTAAACCTGATCTCTTTGAAGATTGACCATTTTAAAACCACAGACTCTACAGAGGATGAATATTCATCATCCACTCATTTAAAAAAATAATGTACTTAAAATTTTTTTGCAAGTATGTTTTTCATTATTTACCTATAAATAAATTGTTTAAAATGCCTACACAAATATTTAAAAAATATTAGCATTCAATTAATTTTGGATTAATTTTAAATTCATGATTCTTCCAAAAATCGGGTCGCCATTTCACTCGCAAGTTTCAAGAATTTACCAGAAAATACATATTTTTAACAAAAACAAAATAGATTCTCAATAATTGAAGCCTACAAGTATAACCAGGTTGTTGGCAGACATAGCGAAAATTTTATGTGAAAAAGGAGGTGAACTCATACAGAGCTTAAGTTTCCAATTTAATTGCTTTTTTAAAATTTGAAAGAAGAAACCCGAATCTACAAAGGAGAGTATCCAATGAGCATTTTAAAGAAAATCATAATTTTGTTTTCTGTTCTGACGTTGATCAGCGCATTTTCCATCAATGTTGGATTTGCTGCCCGTAATCATGGTAAAAAAGCCAAAAACGTCATTATACTGGTTCCGGATGGCTGTACACAAAGCATTCAGACCCTGGCCCGCTGGTACAAAGGCGAAAAACTGGCCGTAGATGATATTCATGTGGGGGTTGTTAAACATGAAATGGCTGACTCCGTGATCACAGATTCTGCTGCTGCAGCAACTGCTTTTGCCACAGGCTACAAGACGTCTAATGGATTCGTAGGTGTTGCACCTCGCACAGAACCGGTTCTTTCTAGCTATGAGCCACCGGAAGAATGGGAAACCTTTGAATACAAACCCCTGGCATCGGTTATGGAGGGTGCCAAGCTGGCAGGTAAGGCCGCCGGTATTGTTGTTACTTGCCGATTCAGCCATGCCACACCCGCTGCCTGGGCCAGCCATTATTACAAAAGGGGGAACGAAGCTAAAGAAATCTCAGAACATATGGTTTATAATGAACTTGATTTGGTTTTCGGCGGGGGCGGTCGGAATTTAGATCCCTATTATCGTCCGGACGGTGAAGATCTGAAGCAGGTGCTTGTCGATCGTGGATATTCCATTGCTGAAACCAGAGATGAAATGGAATTTTTGAATGCTTTGCCGGTCTATGGCATGTTTGCATACAGCCATATGTCACCTGAAATTGATCGACTCAACGGCACCCCGGATGAACCCTCTTTGGCAGAAATGACCGAAAAAGCTATTGAGCTTCTGTCTGAGGACAAAGACGGGTTTATTTTAATGGTGGAAGCCAGCCAGGTAGACTGGGCCGGTCACAACAATGATCCGGTTTATATGGTTACTGATTTTATAGAGTTTGACGAAGCTGTAAAAGTTGCACTGGATTATGCTAAAAAAGATCGCAGAACCTTGGTTTTAGCCTATCCGGATCACAACACCGGCGGTATGGATATTGGCAACCGGCTTCGTAACAGTGATTATACCGGCACAACGGTTGAGATGCTGCTTGATCCGATCAAAGGCATGACCTGCACCGCGAATGCTGTGGTTGCGGCCATGAACGAGGATTTTAGTAATGTGAATATGATCGAAAACATTCAGAACCTTTGGCATATCACTATTGACGTTGATGAATGCCAGGAGATTCGTGACATGGCCAGTGGTGATGCTGGTAGCATGTCTTACGCCCTTGCGCGGGTGATATGTAAAAACCACACATCTATCGGATGGACCAGTCACGGTCATAATGCCGAAGATGTGCCACTTTGGGCCTATGGACCGGGTGCTCCCAAGGGGCTTTTGGATAATACGGAACTAGCTGAAGTAGTTGCCGATGTATTAAACCTGAATATGAAAAGAATTCAAAGTCGTCTGTTTGTGAATCTGAAGGATGCTTTTGGGGAACATAACTGGACATTAGATGATACCGACCCGGAAAATCTGGTGGCCAAGCTTTCCGGAAAAACCCGTCAGGGCAAGAAAGTCGAAGCCGAACTACCTATCAGCAAAGACCTCCTGATTATTTATGAGAACGGGAAGATCGAAAAAACATATAATCTTGAAGGTGTGGTTGTTTATGAACCAAATACCGAAAAGGTTTATGTGCCTAATCAAGCTGTCCGAATTATGAAGGCTTACGGAATCTGATAGATAACTATCGGGGATCCTGCAAGCAATGGATGTGGTTTTGTCAGACAAGAGTGATTGAGAAAAAATAGTTAATAGGGAGAGGGGATCGCTTAACGGCCTTCCCCTCTCTCAGTTTTACACTTAAGACGTAAACGGGATTGGTAAAATAATTTCAGTTTCAGAATTCAGGGGTCCATAGGGGTCGAAATCCATAAACGAAATAAGACGCAGAAACCGGTCTTCGAAAACAGAATCTTCCAGCGTGCTTCGAACAATTGAATAGGGACCAATTTCTCCGTTAAATTCTACGGTCAGTTTTATTTCCACAATGCCATTGAGCCTTGGTTTATCATTCAGTTGTTCTTGATAAATTTCCCGGGCTCTGCAAATAAGCGGCCACAGATTTTGAATGACATTTTTTTCAGAGCGGACTCCCTGAATTTTGAGACCCGGAATCGATGTCGGCAGGTTATCCAGACAATTCTTCGGCTGTTCGGATGGATTCTCTGAGCTACAAGCCGCTATTATTAAAACAGTAAAAAAAATCAAAACAATAAAATTCTTTGGGGTCATATTCACCTCCTTCAATGTTGATTGATAAAATCACTTTTAAAATAAATTACCTGGATAGTAAATCGGGCTGACCAAGGTCAAGAAAGAGTTTTTGTCCTTTTGGGATATAAAGAGCATCCACACTGATATCCGACCAGATTTCCCTGAGCGTATCCTTTACCAGTTGGTTTTCAAGTATCCCGGCATTTTTTTCAAAAGACGGAAGGAGTTTATTAAAGCGTGTGGCTGATGAACGCGCCTGCTGAATGGCGGCTGTTTTTTCAGACCGGGCTTCATCGAGAATCTGTTTAATAGATCCCCCGTTTGTTTCTTCCATAAAAATTTTAGTTGCTGCCTCAAAAGCCGCTTTATCTTCTGTTTGATCGAAATTCCGCGATGCCTTTTCATGGCGGTTGACGGCCTCAAGCAGTGTCTGCCATTTATTGCCGGCCAGTTCATTGAGAGTGGATGCCCGATGCCGGGAGGCTTTTTCGATGTCAAGCGCTTTCTGACTTTCAGCCTGGGTGACGGCCTCAAAGTCGGGTTCCAAAGCTTTTGGCACCGTGTATTGGTTTGCCGACACGCTGGAAATCGTGAGCCCTGTCCTGAGCTGTTTCAAATGATTGTTAATAATTTTTTTGATTTGGTGGTTGTCGATTTGACCAGCAACAAAGTCAGCGACATTTGTCTGTGAAACAACCCGGACAATGGCAGCCTGAGCAATACGGCGGATAATATCTCCGGCATGCTGCATGGAGCCGACATTACAGGTAAAATCACAAACCGGTGAACCATTTGTTGCTGCTTGGTTACCGACATTTAGTTTGTAGTGGATGACCCAGATTCCTTGAACGATATTTTTATCAGCGGTTACCAGAGACCCGTGGATTCCGGGACGAAGGTCATCGGTTTTAGGCCGGTCATCGATGGCCGGTTCATTCATCTCTTTTTCAGACCAAAAGGCATTATACAAAGAAATCTTTTGAATGGTCGTGGGAATACGGACAATATGGTCTACGGGAAACGGAAATGCCAGATACGGTCCGCCTGGCGGACATATGGATGCTGTATTTTTTCCAATGATTTTTCCAAAACGGGACTGGACTGCCACATATCCCTCCGGCACCCAGAAAATATTACTGAAAAGAAACACAACTAACAGAAAAACCATTAGGGTTTTTAATACATGAAATCCTACATCCAGCGCGCTTGACAATGAATCAAGGAGACCGACAGCTTCGATGTCGTCGCGGCTTCCGATTTGATCAAGATGGAAGGGGTACGTTGATGGTTCCTTGTTTTTGATGGTCATAACGGGTTAATATTTCTATTTATTTTTTGAGAAGGTCGAACGGCTCCGAATGGGTATCCAAAATAAAGGTGGTATTTTTTCCCAGGCTTTTTTCCAAGGCCTCCAGTTTTCTCAAAAATACTGCAAATTCTGGGTTCTTATTATACTCTGCATAAAATTGGGCTGCGGCGGCATCTCCCTGAGCTCGTATATTCTGAGCCACTCGTTCGGTGAAAGCCAAAAGTCGCTGTTTGTCACTGTTGGTTTCCGCTGTAATACTTTGTGCAATGGCCTTGCCCTGGGACCTGGCATCCTGGGCGAATCGTTGACGGGTCTGTTTCATTCTTGAAAATACGGAGCGGGTAATTCGTTCCGGAAGTAAAATTCTGCTGATGCCGACATGGGCTACTCTGATGCCGCAGTTATGACTGGAAAGATCCGAGCGCATCCGGTCGAGAAGCGATGTCTGTATATCGTCAAGCTTGATCTTTGCCGGATTGGCATTGGTAAGGTCATCGAAAGTGAATCTGCTGATTTCAGCTTTGGTGGCTCTCAGCCGTTCTTTCAAAAACCCCCCGGCATCATCGGTAGAGCGAAATGTCCGATAAAACCGCAATGGATCATCGATTCGCCAAACGGCAAACACTTTGGCGATCACCACATGCCGATCCTTTGTCTCCTGCTGTTCAAGCAGGTCTTCCAGCACAAAAAACCGCCGGTCCATCCGCAATACATTCTGAATCGGCCATGGCCATTTAAAATGCAGTCCGGCCTGGTTTCCTTCTTTATTGAACACCAACTTTTCTGTCGCTTGCCCAAAAGTAGTGACAATAACCATCTCGTCAAAATTGACCCGGAATGTAAACATCATACCGGCGAAAAAAAACAACAGGATCAACCCCAGTGTAAACTGCATTATACGATTCATCAGGCTAGTTTTTCCAAAAATAAAAGTTTTATCAGCAGATTTTCCGACAACTGTTTGAACCATTTCATTAGAAACCCATTTCTTCGGGAATAGCGTTCAGTCCAAGGCTTTGCCCCAACCCCATTCGAATAATGGTGTTGTCATTATTTTCCAGAAGGACTACTTTTTTGTTTTTTGCAAGACTTTTTTCGAGTATTGCAAGATATTGATCGTATAGATAATTTTGCGGTGAAGCTGTGTAAGCATGCAACTGCCCTCCAAAACGTTCAGTTTTGCCTCGCTCATAGCTCTCACGGCTGAAACGATAGGATTTAGATTCTGCCAGAATTTTGGAGACTTCTCCTCCGCACTCATGCAGCAGTCGTTCATGGGTAGCAACATCCTCCCCATGCCCCAAATCGACACTATCAGCCAATGCCGACAATCGTTTGAAAGCCTCTATTGAACCGGTTGTCTCCACCTGGGACCGTATGGCCTGCTGCCGGGCGTACTGGATTTCTGTTTCACGCTCCTGCATCGCCGCAACGGTTTCTTCAAATGCACCCGCAACTTCCACCGGAGGATGAACGCCTGTGATGGCCACATGTACAATTTTAACCCCCAAATTACCAGTGTCGCAGGTATCTTGAATGGAACGACGTATTTTTTCAGCCAACGACAGCCTGGCCTCACAAAAAAGGGTGTCGATATCGTAATGATAAATCAATCTCGAGGCACAGGTTTCAGCTATATTACGAAGGAATACCTCCGGCATGACCGAAGAACACACGTAAGACATCAGATCCTCGATGATATATTGGACATGAATATCCGCTGCAGCCAACGAGACCGATGGCACCTTACGAAACTCTGATATGTTTTCCTTCCCACTGTGTACAGTGATGTTAGCTCTGTTCTGGGGAGATGAACAAATCAGAAGCTCATCGACGGTTAATCCGTGCATGTTTGTCCACAAAATGGATACACCTTCACGATATACAGATCTCCCTGTCTGATAAGACTTGTGGGAACCTACATGCATACTGCGAATCTGGGAAACATTGTAATGCCGTACAGAAGCCAGGGGCCAGGGCAGTTTAAAATGAAGGCCAGAGTGAACCGGTTGCCGGTTAAGACGCCCCATATTTATGATAATGGCTTGTTCATAGGGTTTTACAATGACCAGCGAGGAGAGTCCGGATAATACGACAACTGTCAGAAATACAGCGGGCATTATCACTGATCGAATCACTTTACCCAAAGAGGTTTGCAAAATATCAAATCCGAAAACACCTTCCAACAGGTCTGCTAATGTTTCACCGATTCGAAAGGGTTGAAACAAAGCGTCAAGCAAATAAAATTCAAAGGCGGGTCGTGGCGGGATCTCAGAACGTCTAGGGGCAAACCAACGCATCAGCAGGGAAAACATAATTTCAGCAGCGAGAAGGGTATTTATCGCTGTAAATCCCCAGTCAATGATTGTGCTGAATCGATGGAGTCCGAAATGATTACCGCAGGTGGCAGTTAAAAGTCCGCAAAACATCACTATCATGAGGTTTACATAGTTACGCCCGATTTTCAGCAATTGCCATAATTTGACTTTTATCAAAGCATTCAGGTAAACGGAAAACACGATCAGAACAAAAGCAAAAACCGAAAAAAGCGTTATCAACAAAAAATTATTTTCGGGTAAGTCCGCTATTTTTGATGAAATGAGTTGGAATCCTGTGAGCGTACTTTGAATCAGCAAAGCAGCTATGCCCAGTTCCAGGATAGGAACCATAAAACGTTGATAAGCCCTATGAAAAAACCGAATACGATTGATTTTATTTCCATCTGAGATTGCTGTGTCAGTTTCCGCCTCATTATTGTCAAGACAGAAATGGTACCGGGCTTCCTGCCATAACAATAAATAGGACAGCAGAAGATGAAGCCAGATTACATTGCCGGCAATGGATGTCCAAAACACATGCTGGATAAGATCATTGGGATAGATCTGTTTTAACCAGATAAAAAGAGCGGATATGATGATTTGAATGCTGAAACCGGTCAGGCTGTGCCAAATACCCCGGTTCAGAATTATTGGCTTATCACTCATGACAGCTTCTCACCGATACGCAACAGGCGGGCAGAATTAAAAACGACAAACAGTGAACTTGAAGTGTGAAGTATTGCCGCTAATACCGGTGAAATTGCGCCGCCTGCGCTTAGACACAATAGCACCAGTATAAACAGGGTACTGAGAAAAAGATTCTGTCGAATGGTGCCGACCACTCTGCGGGACAATTCCAAAATGAAGGGTATCCTGTCCAATTGGTTATTCATCAGAATAATGCCGGCGGAATGAATGGCAACGGCATTTCCGGCGGCTCCCATGGCAATGGAAACGTCTCCGGCTGCCAGGGCCGGTGCATCATTGACACCATCTCCCACTACACCTACCACAGACCCTCGCCTGCGGGCTTCCTCAACCCGTGCCATCTTTTGTTCGGGCATTACCTCTGCTTCAACACAGCATGAAAGCTGATCAGCGATTCTGTTTGCAGCGTTGTGCCGATCACCGGTAAGCATAATAACCTGTTTGTTCAGTTGCGTTTGCAAATCCTGAACAACTTCCGCTGCATCCGGACGAATTGTATCTGTCAGGGAAAAAATACCGATCAGGTGATTGTCCCGGGCAACGTACAGACAAGTGCTGTCATGAGCGGCCGTTTCATAGCGGGCACATCCCGGGCAGAACTGTTCTATCCAGATTTTTCGGCCCGCCGTAATTCGGTTTCCGTTTACCCTTCCCTGAATTCCAAATCCGGGTTTTTCCGAAATATCAAAAGGTTCCCATAAGCTCATATGTCGTCTTTTTGCTTCCAGCACAATCGCTTTGGCAACCGGATGGGTTGAATATTGTTCAAGACTTGCCGTTAAGGCCAACAGTTCTGCTTCTTGAACCCCTTCATTGACTGTAATAGAGGAGACAGAAAGTTGACCGGTGGTCAGCGTTCCTGTTTTGTCAAATATGAGCGTATCCACGCGGTTGGCAACTTCAAGGCAATGAAGATTTTTGATAATCACACCGAGCCGGGCGGCGGCGCTTAATGCAGCCACCAACGCGGTGGGAGTGGATAAAATAATGGTGCAGGGACAGGCTACAATCAACATGGCAATGGCCCGGTTGATGTCATGGGTAAAAAATAATACGATGGCAGCACACATTAAAATAATGGGGGTATACCAGGACACATATTGATTGATCAGGTGGGTTACGGGTGTTCTGTTTTCTTCTGCCTGAGTAATCAGCGTCTGAATTTTAGCCAGGGTGGCGTCCTGAACCGCTACCGTTATCCGTACAATCAATAAACCCTCCTGGTTGATAGTTCCCCCGAACACGGTATCGCCGGCTCGTTTTTCCACGGGAAGTGATTCTCCGGTAATAGCGGCTTGATCAATGGTGCTGAAACCTTCTATTACGGTTCCGTCTCCCGGAATCTGGCTGCCCGGTCTAATTTGTACGATATCGCCTATCACAAGGTCGATGGCGTTGATTTTTTCGAAGCCATTTTCTCTTTTTACCCATGCTGTGTGAGGTGCCAGTTTAAGAAGGGCTTCTATGTTTTTGCGGGCACCGAGTTGTGATCTGTACTCGATAAGTTCCGAGCCCACAAGGAACAAAGCAATCCATGCGGCTACCTGATATTGCGTACTGGCCATTGACACAACGAAGCTGAGGGCCGCCAGCTCGTTCATTTCTATGCGACTACGCCATAAATCTAGTAATGCGTTAAACACCAGCGGGATGCCGAGAAGAATCGCCGCAAAAAGGGAAACCAATGCGGTCAGCTCTGGATCATCAAATAAAACAGTTGATATATAAGATACGCCTAAGAGCAATGCACCGGTTAAGCATGCTCCCAGTTGCAGACGAAAATGTATGGTATTCGCCTCTATTATATCCCGTACAAATTCATGAGGCATTTTAAGGTTTGTCGTATTGCGTTTCCGAAAATTTAACCTAAATGGTTCAGTCCGTTCTAGTTCCAAAGCATTCATGCTTTTTTAAAACATGATGATTCAATTCAGGTAAAAAAATAATTAATTTTTTGTTAATGTTATTTGTCTTTTTTTCAAAGCCCTGAGCTGATGACAAGATCGGTGATCGGTCCTCTGGATTTATCTCCTTTTAATACAATATGCGCATATATGCGATTGCCTTTGAACTTATTAACAATCCAGTTCAATCCGTTGTTTTCCTGGCTCAAATACGGGTTGTCCACTTGGCGAATGTCGCCCAGGCAAATACATTTTACGCCTTCACCCATGCGGGATAAAAGCGCCCGGCATTCAGTCCGGGACAAGTTTTGCGTTTCATCGATAATCGCCACTGAATTTTCAATGTTCATTCCTCGAATATAAGCAAGGGGTAAAAGCTCGAATCGTTTTGGATCGAACTGAGGAATGGCGTTTCCATTGTTTAAGAACAGTCGATTGGCCGGCCGCTGGCGATGCAACTTTAAAGTTAAATCCGTAATATAACGCGTATAAGGCTCCATTTTTTCATTGATATTCCCCGGCAAATACCCCAGTTTGGTTCCGATTTCAATCATGGGCTTGATGACATAAATCTTTTCATGGCTCCTCTTTTCCTGGGTTAAATATAACGCCACTGCCAGTGCCAGATGGCTCTTGCCATATCCAGCCTCGCTCTGAATCGAAACAATTTGAATATCGGAATTTTTCATTAATTCGAGGGCAAGATTCTGATATATGGTTCTTGGTACAACATTCCACACTTTATGCTGATAATCTATAACCCTTTCTCCGTTAATCCCTATAAAAACCGGCTTTCTCTGGTCATTCCACATAAATGAATTGGTTATTCGTTTCTCGTCCTTGTCAACAAAACCTGTATAGTATTCTGCCTCGGACTTGAATGGAACAGACTCCTTGTATGTCTCGCTATGAATTCCTCTGAGGCCAGCCTGAAATTGAAAAATTTTGTCATTTGTCACCAGAATCGGTCTCTCAAGTCCGCTTTTTTGGATTTCATCCAAAATATAATTGTCTACCAGATTGGTAAAAGGCTGAGCTATTACATTTGATTTTAGAACGTTAAAGTTATCCGGATTATCAATTAAAACTTCGATCACTTTAGCGACAATGTGTCCCAGCTTTGGGTCCTTTTTGAATTTATTAAGTTCCAAAATTACATGATAAGGAATAAAAATTTTGTTTTCATTACCGTTTCGAAGTTTCAACAAGGCGCAGGGGTCATCTAAAAGAACATTGGTGTCAATCACATAATTTTTTGCGGTTGCCATAAACGTCACCTTTCGGAAAGTGTCAATAACTATAATGACTTCTAAAATTTACATTTCCCATTTATTTGTAAAAAATTGATTAATCTACTGTAAGGATTTTATTAAAAATAAACGGGATGTATGACCTTTAACCATAATCTAACATAACGTTAACAAATCTCTAATTTTAACGTTGTATGCAGCCTCTTTATTAAAATAAGATTAGCTGTTTTAGGAAAATGTTTGGGATTGCCGGGTTCCTTAAGGCAGATGATGCGATACAAAGGTGTATAACTCGATTTTATAAGAGGAAATGATGATAAAACCACGTATTCTTATTGTGGATGATGAAGAAGATATTCTGGAACTGGTAGCATACAACCTGAAAAAAGAGGGATATCAGACAGTTTGTGCTAAAAGTGGTGAAGATGCTTTGAAAATAATAAAAACCGAGGATATACATGTCATGGTTCTGGATTTAATGCTTCCGGGAATCAGCGGTTTGGAGGTGGCAAAAATTTTAAAAAGGGATCCCGAAAAGTCCCATATTCCTGTTTTGATGCTGACCGCCAAGGATGCTGAATCAGATATGGTCTCAGGATTGGAGATAGGTGCCGATGACTATGTTACAAAGCCATTTAGTCCCAAAGTTCTGATCGCCCGGATCAGAGCCATCATTCGTAAAAATAATACGCTAAAATCCGATGGACAAACCGTTATTCAACGTCATGGCATCACCATTCATCCGGGACGGCGTACTATTATTATAGATAACCGATCAGTCAATTTAACTTATACTGAATTCCAGATTCTTTACTATTTGGCCAGCCGTCCAGGTTGGGTTTTTACGAGGACACAGATTGTCGATGCAGTTAGAGGGGATAATTATTCAGTGACAGATCGCAGCGTCGATGTTCAGATTGTCGGTTTGCGAAAGAAACTGGAAGATTACGGAAAATATATCGAAACTGTTCGAAATGTCGGATATCGTTTCAGAGAATAAGCCAGCTTTTCAATCACCTGCTAACTTGCATTTTATATATTTTTAACTCAAATCTAATTTTTACCTACCACAAATTTAACATACAAACGGTAATCATCTTCTTTTTAAAGCCTGGGGCGTAAAATTGACAATCAGGAAATTTTTCAACGGCATGTTTGATCGCAAGGGATAGTAGTCCAATGCGGTTTTTTTCAGAAATGAAAAAAGTTTCCTAAACCGGCTGTAACATTTTTAAAAGATGAGATTAAAAAGGGGGTGATTATAATGGTGTGTGGCTGTTAGCCTACGGCTTATGCAGCGCAGATTGCAATAATGATTTGTGTTAGCCTTAAATTTTAAAGATCAATGATGAAAATGGAGAAAAATAATGAAGCGTTTTACAACAATTCTTTTTATTCTGATTACCATTGCCATGGGGACTAGCCTGGGAGCCCAAAACAGCCTGGCTTTGGATGTAGAGGTAAGCAGCGATATCACTACCAGCACGATGTGGACACGTGACCACACGTACATATTGGACGGTATTATTTTTGTCACCAATGGGGCCACCCTGACCATTGAACCGGGGACGGTGGTTCGGGGCAAACCGGATAGTGAAACCCAGGGAAGCAACAACCCCGGAACCCTGGTAGTCGCCCGGGGCGCCAAGATTTTCGCTGACGGAACTCCCAGCGCACCTATTGTGTTTACGGACATGAATGACGACAACGTGCCCGGTGGTGCCAAGGC
>JAGYNR010000006.1 GCA_018399715.1 Desulfobacterales bacterium
GATTCGCGCTTTTGAACGTTTTTCTATTTCTGGAAGTTCTTCATAATTGTTTGAATGTGCTTCCTGGCATAGAATCTTCATTTCTTCCGTTATCGATGCCAGATTTTGGTTAACCTTGGCCAGTTCAGATTTTTTTTTTCTTTTTTCGTTCTCGAGCAAATGGTGCTCCTTTCGAAGTTCCGTATGCTGTCTGAGCCGTGCGTCCAATTTTAATGCGGCCGTTTCGGGAGCTAAGCCCTCCAATTCAGGGGCAAGATTTCTGACAGCCTCTGCTACCTTTTTACAGTAATCACGATAATCATGTTCCATTGCTGCAATTCGACTTCGAAGATCTCTTTCCTTTTCCAACTGCTCAAATACATCATCGACAGCCAGAAGAAAATCGTAAACCTCCTCAGGCTGTGTATCCGATTCAAATCCAAGCTTTAATACGGCTTTCGACCACTGGGCGGACCACTTAGAAAAATCTTGTTCAATCCCGGATTTCCGGATAAGTTGACTATTGATATCTGACTTTATATCATCAATACGTTGCTGAAGGGATTGACGCTGTTTCTCCAATTGGTCAGCTGTAGTTTTCGTTCGATCGGCAAGGCTTATCAAAGAACTAAATGCGATTCGTTCCGGAATATCCACATCTAGCCGCTTTAGCGCGGCTATGACATCCTTTCGCAGACGTTCCAGGATTGATTGAAGACGTGCCGATGTATTTTCAGCCTTTCTTAATTCCGTTGCTTTTTGTCGCAACTCCCCTACCCTTGCGGACCATTCGATCATTTCCCGTGGAGATAAAGGAAGAATCCCTGCCGGTTTCCACAATTTTTCCCATCGTGCCCACAGAGTTTTTTGTTTCCCGGATAATTCCGATTGACGTGCTGTTATTAAATCCAAACCGTCTTTAAGCTCTTTGATATCCTTTTCAAGTGACTCTGCCTGTGCTACAGAACTTGCTTCACTGTACAGAATATCAGCGGTTTCATCAGCTTTGGAAACACTTTTTTCATATGCATCGGCCAAATCTGCACACCCGGGAAATTGCAGCATGAATTGAGCATCTGGCTTCTTTCCTTCCAGCCAGACTTTCCGTACCGATTGCCATCCCTGATTTCTTAAGCCTCGATTCAATCTCAAGTCTTCCATCCTCGGCAAATGACATGTTTTTTGAAGACTTGATAATTTTTTTTCTTTTGCCTGAAGTTGTTTCAATATATTCGCATTTTCTTTTTGGGTATCTTCCAGTTTGCGATCCAACGTCGTTAGCTCGATTTCAATACTGCGCATGGTTTCGATAGTCGGAATGGGAATCCGTTCCAATTGAAAAAGATCTTTGCTCCACAACGGTAAGGCAGCCAAGTCGGCATCTGATTTCCCTCTCAACAGTTTGGCTTCCGCCTTCACTTCCTCAATCCGTTCTTCCAGTTTTCCATGTTCAATTGAACGGGCAAGACAATCCTCCAACTCCTGAATATTGATTGGAGCATCCAATTGTCCGAGCTGAAATGTCAACTTTTCCATCGCTGCACCTGATGACGTTAAAATTTCAGTAACATTTTTCAAGGCTTCTTCAAGCTTTGCACCTTTTTCTGCCAACCGTTGGATTTTTGTTTTTTCAGGTTTCGATAATCTGAATTCTTCAGCATTCTCCAAAGACTTTCCCGCTCGCAATAAATTCAGTGTCGCCTGGGCGGATTCTCTATGCTGATAAATTCTGGCTCTTAATGATTTACTGTCTACCAACGCTTTGGCATGAACATTGGACTCATCGGCAAGCTGCTTTATTAAAGTTTCATGAGAAATGATCCGCTCATCATAAACAAGTGTTTCAATCCGCTTCTCGATCGTGGAAAGTTCCGTTTTTAGATTTTCTCTGACCTGCTCAGCCTCTCTGAGTGCGACCTGGGTTGCCGCCCGATTTTCGGAAAAATCGGATCGCAGTTCAGGTACCGATCCAATCTGTTCCAGTTCCCTTATCAATTTTTCTCTGCGGGGAATATACTTAAGCGCCTCATGATAACGAGATACCATAAGGGTTTCCGCTGAGATGGACGCCATTTTTTTTTCTGCATCGATTTCCTGTTGATATAAATCATCCAGATGTTTTTTCATTTTTTTCCATTGAACATGGCTGGCAGATACCTTCCGCTGTTCCTTTCGCAAAGCAGCGATCTGGGAAACGCCTGCGTTGATTTCCGGCAATTGACCCCGGGGCGTAAACAAGCCGGTTTGTTGTTCTTCCAGACGGGACATCACCCGCTTCAAAGAATTCATTCCGGCGGTTGCGGCAAACAAGGCGTGTCCAAGATCACCTCCTGCAGCCAGTACACTTTCGACTCCCTGCCGTAATGATTCATGTGAAATTCCGAAAGCATGTATGAAAGCATCACGACCCATCTGTCCCAAATGTTTATTTAACGTCTCCTGGCTAAACGGTGAACCTTTGTGTTCATCAATCAAATCATTTTTTCTTCGCTTATACCGAACAAGATTTAGTAAACGGCCATCCTCCATGGCAAGGACACCGCCCACCGAAAGTTTTTTATTTTCATGCAGCCAGTTATCATCAACCCGGTGGCCAAAGCCATATAACAGGCCGATCAATCCACGAAGTGCCGTGCTTTTGCCGGCTTCATTAGCACCGAAAACCATGTGTAACCCAAAACCATCGTTTGAGAAATCCAGAATTGTGTCAGTGAACGGACCATATGCGGACAGCTTCAGAGAATTGATTTTCATTTACGACTTTCGTTTCCTCCCTCTTCGATATCCTCGCTCAACAAGGTCAACAAGATATCTCTGGCATTGGAAAGCATTTTCTTTAATGATTTATCCGGAACAACCACCCCACTGCCGGTCAGCTTGGATTTCAATTGTGAAAAATCAAGACCGAGTTCCTGCTCAAGGAATGGATTTGAAGACAGCTCCTGGATATATCTCAACAGCTCTCCCTGAGGCGTATCGCTTTTTGCCAGATTTTCAGGATTAAATTCGGGGCCGGTATTGACTTCTACCTTTTCAATCCATGTCTTTTGGTGGGAGATTTCGGCGGCAACGGCTCTTATATTGGCTGTAACCATGGCAGAATCTGTAAGGAGTCGTCCGTGAATTGAACATCGTCCGTTTAAAAAAACACGGGCACAACAAATACGACCATCTAAAGTTTCCATTTTTGGGGTTAACTGATCTGCAAACCGTTCGGTTACCTGCCGAATACTTTCTGCACCACTGATATCTACTGTAATTTTCATCCAACGCAACAAATCCAGCGGGACAAATTCTTCCGTTAATATGCCGCTGTCATTATCAACCAGAACACATCCTTTTTCACCGGTTTCTCTGATATGCCGTCCCTGAATACATCCGGAATAAACAATCAACGGATGTTTTCTTAAAACCCCGTATTCGTGGACATGCCCCAAAGCCCAGTAGTCATAGCCTTTGGCCGTCAGTTGGTCCAGGGTGCAGGGGGCATAAGGCATATACCCCTTGGCACCGGATATCAAGCAATGAAGGACCCCCACATTGAGCAATCCTTCGACAGGTTCGGGATACCCAATGGCAAGATTTTCTGTTATCGCCTGTGTCGCAAAGCTTTGACCGTGGATAGCTATTCCAGCTTCCTCTAGAATCCATGTTTCAGGTTTTCTGGCCATGAAAATCTTTACATTTTCCGGCATCTCCAGGGATCGGGTCATGGTGTTTGCAGCATCATGATTTCCGCGCACCACTGCCACCCGAACACCTGCCTCACCCAGCCGCTGCATTTGCTTGACAAAATGCAGGCCGGTGTTAAAATCGGCCCAGTCACCGTCATAAAGATCTCCTGCAATAATCAGCAGGGGTACCTTTTCAGAGAGAACCAGCCTGACAAGATTATCCAGTGCCTGCCGGGTAGCCCCCCGAATCTCTTCAATATCCGGAGCCGACTCATAATGAAACAGGCCTTTTAACGGCGAATCCAGATGAATATCGGCTGCATGTATAAATAAGGGCATATGTGTCGTCTGTTATCTGCTATTGTTTTAACCAGTATATCGGTATATAATGATTGACAAATTATGGTTTTATTTGTTATTAAAATTTTATTTGGACGAATTCAAGGGTATTCTTTTTTCATTTAATAATGGAAAGGAATACCTTTTTAATTAATAATCATTATTACAGGCGGTTTAGTGTTGAACGGAACTGAAAAAATAACAGATAAATATTTCTGGAGTGATCCGCAAAGCAAAACAGCATTTCCGGTAGAAAGAGCCGGGTATCCGTTTATTTTTGCGGCTGCTTTTGCTACAGCAGTATTTGCACTTCTAGGATTAACTGTCGGGGCACTTTTGGGGCTATTGATAACATTTTTTTTCTGCTTTTTTTTTAGGGACCCTGATCGGATAATCCCCAATGACAAGCACGCTATCGTGTCTCCGGCAGATGGCAAAGTCGTTCTTGCACAACGGGTGGATTCAGGCCCCTATGTGGAAGGACCCTCCATGAAGGTGAGCATTTTTATGAGCCTCTTTAATGTCCATGTCAACCGGATACCCGGTGAAGGAATCGTAAAACAGATTTGTTATAATCCGGGGAAATTTTTTGCTGCCTATAAAGAGAAAGCATCCATGGATAATGAACAAAATGCAGTGTTTATTAATTCTCCGGATGATGAGCAAATTTGCATGGTTCAGATTGCAGGAATCGTCGCCAGACGTATCATCAGCAGGGTCAGACAAGGCGATTCTGTAAGGAGGGGTGAGAAAATGGGCATGATTTGTTTTGGGTCACGGCTCGATGTTTATCTTCCAGAAACCAGCCGGCTGGTGGTAAAAAAGGGAGAAAAAGTCAGGTCCGGCAGTTCAGTTTTGGGATATCTCAAATGAAAAGAAAAAATAAAACAATAAAGGATCATCGCCCTCACAAGGGCATTTATGTACTTCCGAATCTTTTTACCACCCTAAATGCTTTCTGCGGTTTTTTTGCAGTTATATCGGCATTTGAAAACCATTTTTCAATTGCCGCCATATCAATTTTAGCCGCTGTATTTTTTGACATTTTAGATGGTAAAATCGCAAGAGTTACCAGTGCTACCAGCCGGTTCGGAGTAGAATACGACTCTCTTTCGGATCTGATCTCTTTTGGTCTTGGAAGCGGGCTTGTGATGTATCTTTGGGCACTGAAACCAATGGGAAGGATTGGATGGCTGGCGGCATTTTTATTTACCATTTGCGGGGCACTTCGGTTGGCGAGATTCAATACGCAGGCGGGTCAAAGCAGTGGGAACTATTTTGTCGGACTCCCCATTCCGGCGGCCGCAGGGATGTGTGCAACGACGATTCTCTTTTTCGACCGTTTCAATATTCCGGTTTCAGACCATAATATTATCATATTAATCATGACGTATTGCCTTTCTTTTCTCATGGTCAGCACCATCCGGTATAACAGTTTCAAACACCCGGAACTTTACCGAAAAATTAAGTTTAATGTCCTGGTTGCCGTTGTCCTGATTTTAATTTTTATCGCTGCCATGCCGGCGGTAGCTTTGTTTTTTCTCGGAGTTGTCTATGTCCTTTCAGGTCCGCTTAATCTGATTTTGCGTCAGTGTATCAAAAAAGAAACAGCAGACAACAGTAAAGAATTGGACCAAGAGCATTCAGAGCTGATAAAACCTTAGAATGTTTCGCCATTTGTTTTTTTGATCACATTTTCTTTAGAAATGGTTCCTGACGGTTCCAATTTTTTGCCTTTTGATGTTCCGCGTTGCCTAAATCATTTGGTTCCGATAAAATACAGTTTAATAAACACCCCATTAGCTTCGGTTGTTGGATGGCCGGGCTATATATTATTTTGATCAAATAAAGGAGTGATAATGGGAAAAAACTATCAGATTGCTGTAATTCCCGGTGATGGAACCGGGCCTGAAGTAATTGCCGAGGGCATCAAGGTTTTGAAGGCTGCTTCCAGAATATACGGTTTTAACTTACAATTTACTCATCATGAAATAGGCGGTAAGTATTATAAAGCAACCGGCCAGGTGCTTCCGGATGAGATGTTGCAGTCGTTGGAGAGTTCAGATGCTATTTACCTTGGGGCTATTGGCCACCCCGATGTCAAGCCCGGTATTCTGGAGAAAGGTATTTTGTTGAAAATACGGTTTCATCTTGACCAATATATCAACTTAAGACCGATCAAACTCTATGAAGGCGTTAGCACACCGATTAAGAACAAAGGTCCTGAAGAAATCGATTTTGTCGTCGTTAGAGAAAATACAGAAGGATTATATGCAGGGGCAGGTGGCGTTCTGAAAATGGGAACCCCCGATGAAGTCGCTGTACAGGAATCCATCAATACCCGAAAAGGAGTCGAGCGTTGCATCCGCTTTGCTTTCGACTATTGTAGAAAACGCGGTAAAGCCAAAAAGTTAACCTTGTGCGGAAAAACAAATGTCCTTACGTATGCATTTGATTTATGGGAACGTACGTTTTATGAGGTTGCCAAAGAGTACCCGGATATCGAAACGGATTATGCCCATGTAGATGCTATATGCATGTGGATGGTAAAAAATCCGGAATGGTTCGATGTCATCGTAACGGATAACATGTTCGGTGATATTATTACCGATCTAGGTGCCATGATTCAGGGCGGCATGGGTATTGCCGCAGGCGGCAATATCAATCCCGATGGAGTTTCCATGTTTGAACCCATCGGCGGTTCTGCCCCCAAATATACCGGGAAAGGCGTTATTAATCCCATTGCGGCTATATCAGCAGCCCAACTGCTGCTTGAGACGCTGGGGGAAACAGCGGCTGCAACTGCGATAGAAAAAGGAATCATAAAAACGTTGAAGCAGGATATTAAGGATATCGCCGCTGGAAAAATGGGATTTTCAACCAGCGAGGTGGGAGACCTGATTAAAAATTATATTGAACATAATTAGTATTATAAAAAATTAAAAAATTTTTGCTGGAGTACACAATTGGAACGGATACCTTTTACCAGGCAGGGATATGAGGCGCTGAAGAAAGAACTCGAGTTTCTTAAATCAGTGGAAAGACCTAAAAATATTATGGCCATAGAAGAGGCCAGGGCTCATGGCGACTTATCGGAAAATGCCGAGTTTGATGCAGCTAAAGAAAGGCAGGCATTTATCGAAGGACGTGTTTCCGAACTCGAATACAAACTGGGAAATGCTGATATTATCGATCCTGAAAAAATTTCAACAGACCGTGCCGTCTTTGCCTGCCGTGTTGTTCTGGAAAATATCGATACGGGAGAAAATGTGGAATATCAGTTGGTCGGCCCCGAAGAATCCAATATATCTGAAGGTCGTATTTCTGTATCATCACCGCTTGGTAAAGCCATCATTGGCAAACACTCCGGAGATGAGATAGTCCTTCAGGCTCCGGGTGGAAAACGCGTTTACGAACTCGTAGAAATTTTATCGTAATCAGTGGTTTTTGATTATCATTTTCATCTAACATTTTTTTAAGGAGAATATACCATTGGCTCGTATAACTATCGAGGATTGTTTAAAAAAAGTGCCGAACCGATTTTTACTGGTTCATATGGCGGCCAGGCGGGTTCGTCAAATACGGGAGGGTTCCGAATATCTGGTCAGCTCTCCCAAAAATGCAGATATCGTTGTTGCGCTCCGGGAGATTGCAGCCGGAAAAATTATTCTAAAAGATGAAGATCAAGTGTTAACCTAAAGGAACTGTGATCATTTTTTTTGCCGCCGTACAACAGGACATACAAGGCCCTAAACAGGGTTCTGGGAAAAGCAATCCATCAGTATGAATTGATTTCTCACGGAGATCGTATTGCCGTTGGGCTATCCGGGGGAAAAGATAGTCTTACCCTGATGTGGCTGCTCCAGGAAAGAAAAAATAGAGTTCCTATTGACTATTTTCTCTATCCAATATATATCGATCCTGGGTTTGATGGAGGATTCTCAAAAGACCTTATCTGTTACTGTGAAAAAATGAGATATCATCTCTCTGTGGATTTCAGTAACTGTGGCGTAGTCGCTCATAGTCAAAAAAATCGTGAAAATCCGTGTTTTTTGTGCGCCAGAATCCGTCGAAAAAGAATCTTTGAAATTGCAAATGAACTGGGATGTAACAAGGTTGCTCTTGCCCATAACAAGGATGATCTCATTGAGACCTTGTTCATCAATATGTGTTATGCCGGAGAAATCAGCACCATGGTACCGTCGCAATCATTTTTCGGAGGAAAATTTATTCTGATTCGTCCTCTAGCCTTCGCTGATGAAAACCTGATCCGTAAATTTGCCAGACAGCAGAATTTCCCGGAATTTAAAAATCCATGCCCAACAGCCAATGTATCCAAAAGACTGGAAATTAAAGAAATGCTGCAACGGCTCTATGCCAGCAACAAAAAAATAAAGGGTAATATTTTCAGGTCTATGCGAAGTGTCAAACGGGATTATCTTTTGTAACCGAAATATTCTCAAGACGCAGGAGAACGCCAATGTATCTATTCAAAACCCCCGAGGATATTTGCTGTACGATCAAGGACACGCAAAACGAAAGGGATTACCGCCGAATTCCAATTGACAAGGTCGGGATCAAAAATCTTCGTTACCCGGTCCGGGTTCTTGACAAAAAAAACGGCTATCAGAACACCGTAGCCAACATCAACATGTATGTTGATCTGCCTCACAAATACAAGGGCACCCACATGAGCCGCTTCGTGGAATTACTCCATTTGTTTCGCCCCGAGGTCTCTCTCAAAAAATTTTCTGTTATTCTAGAACAAATGAAAAAACACTTAAATGCTGCCTCAGCCCATATTGAAGTCACTTTCCCTTATTTTATTGAAAAAAAAGCGCCCGTCAGCCAGTCCCCCGGCCTAATGGATTATACCTGCCGGATTATCGGATCCAGCGATCCGGATGGAAAAGTGGACCTGGTATCCGAAGTGATTGTACCGATTTCTTCGGTTTGTCCCTGTTCCAAAGAAATCAGTGAGATCGGTGCCCACAACCAGCGAGGTGAAGTCAGGTTAAGCTTTAGATTCAAAAAATTTGTGTGGATGGAGGATATGATTGAACTGGTAGAAAATGCGGCATCCTGTGAAGTTTATTCTGTCCTGAAACGTGTGGATGAAAAATTTGTGACTGAAAAAGCCTTTACAAATCCCAAATTTGTGGAAGACATTGTCCGCGACGTTTCAAAACCACTGAAAGAGGATGACAATATTCCCTGGTTTTCCGTAAGCGCAGAAAATTTCGAATCCATTCACAATCATAGTGCCTATGCTCAGATCACCTGTGGAATACCGGTTTCGGTCAACCGATAGCGAAGACTCATTGACCAAGGGATGAGAATTATTGAATTTTAAAATATCATCTCCCGCTTTTCGTTGACAACAACAGGCTGGTAACCGAACAATGCATTAAGGTGATGTAGTAAGGCGTGATTCCCCTGATTTCGCCATTGCATATTGATCGTTTTATTGACTTTTTGATAATGCATCTGCAATTTTTCAATGGTCGTGGTATCTGTATCTAGGCAGTCAGCCATTTGGGATGAGATATCACCGATCATGTGAAGCCACATATTACTGGTTCCCATGATAAAATACGGCCATGCGTTCCGGATAGTTTCGGACCAATGGGGATCACTGGTACTACTGATTTCGGATCTGGTGTTACCATCAAAATCATTATAAATTACCTCGATGATCAATCCGGTTTCCCGCATTAATTTTAATACGCTGTTTAATTCCAGACAATTGTAGACCTGATCAGCAATTTCCGGCCCGGCATAAAAGATAAAACTAAACTGATGACCGGTCTGATCACGGGCAGCTCTTCGATGAAACCGCCATAGATTAATAAAATCCTGATATTGTTTTAAAACAGGAGCTACAACCTGATGTGCTATCATCAAATCCGTATGCCAAAAAGGCTCGGCATCTTCAGGCCATTCGATACGGAAACGAGCATACCACCAGTTTTTTTGTAAAAAATGCACATCAGCACTCGCCTGAAAAACAGCAGATTCTTTTGGTTTAGAAGACGGCTGCACCATGGCACAACCGCAAATCGCAAGTAAAATTGCTACCCAAATAAATATATGATACCTCACTAACCCTGCTCCTTCTGGTTTACCAGCGAAATTACACATCTTTTTATTGAATACTTGTTTCGACATAGCCTGTTTAGTAATATTTTCTCATATCATTTTTTAGAAAACAAATTTTGTTTCTCAATTATTGTACTAAATTCACTTATAATAGAATGCCTTAAATAGTGCCTGAACAAAAACTGTCTTTTTCGCCAATATCTGCGTCAGACTCAAATTTTAATCCTCTCAATACTCAATGTATGTCTGTGGTTAAAATTTTCGTCTTCCTTGATCTTAACGAAAAATCCTGGGTTTCGTTCGGGCACTAAACATCAGAATCCACCGACTTATCTCTTGTCAAATGTTATGGTGATTGCTATATATGTATTTTAAAACAATTATAAACAGATACTCGCCCATACGTTTACCGCTGAAAATTGAAAAATGTTTAAACGAACGGGCCACACCACGCAGTTGATTCCCCTTTCCATCAACTGCGCTTTGTTGGATGATCATTTTGAAATGTATATCCAAATCAGAATTATAATGTTTTAATCAAGAAAGGAGAATTTTTTATGAATAAGAG
The DNA here is from genome assembly GCA_018399715.1 of Desulfobacterales bacterium. Taxonomy (GTDB): domain Bacteria; phylum Desulfobacterota; class Desulfobacteria; order Desulfobacterales; family SKZT01; genus M55B149. Next base: position 10,660 of record JAGYNR010000006.1, read on the forward strand.
CGATCTTATCGATGAAGTATCAGAAGTCATGCGTAGTAAAAAAGATGCTAAAAAAGCTATAGATGGCATGCTTTCAGCGATTTCAGACGCCTTGAAAAAAGGAGATTCTGTAACATTGATTGGTTTTGGTACTTTTAAGGTTGTCGAGCGAAAAGCCAGGACAGGAAGAAATCCCCAAACAGGTAAGAAAATGAAAATTAAGGCCAAAAGCGTTCCTAAGTTTGTTCCGGGTAAAGCTTTGAATGATGTGGTCAATTGAACACATTCTAAGTCGACAAAGTAGCATTGGAAGCTCATAAATGAACCGGAGGAAATAATGGCCGAAGATCTCAAAAAAATGTACAAAACCATCGTAAAAGACAATTTTCCGCCAAAAATGGAAATTACATTTGCCGATGAAAAAAACCGTCAAACCCTTTTTTATGAAAGAGTTTCCTGGAATATTGAAGGAGTTGAAAGAGGATTGCGATACGGTGAGAATCCCGGTCAGGAAGCAGCCTTGTATCGTCTTGTAAATGGAAATCTCGTTCTTAGCGAGACAAGAACTATTCAACCGGGTCAATATCTTGCCTCGGATATCGAACTGCTTCAGTCAGGCAAGCATCCGGGAAAAACAAATCTGACCGATACTGACAATGCCCTGAACATCCTTCGCTATTTCACTGATAAACCGACTGTTGTAATTGTCAAGCACAACAATCCATGCGGTGTAGCTCAATCGGACAGTCTACCGGATGCTTACATGAATGCCTACATGGCAGACCGCGTGGCTGCTTTCGGAGGATGCATTGCTTTAAATCGCTCTGTGGATAAAGTTACGGCTGAAGCCATCAGCCAACAATATGCGGAAGTTGTGGTTGCCCCCGACTATGATGAGGGAGTCATGGAAATCCTTTCCCGCAGAAAAAATTTGAGAGTTATTCGCATTGACAATATTAACAGGCTGCACAATTTTGTTGGACAGCGGTGTGTTGAATTTAAAAGCCTTATTGACGGCGGAATGATCACTCAGTGGTCTTTCGTACCCCAGGTTCGGGATAAAGCTGATTTTAAACTGGCCGCGTGCGAATACCAGGGTAAACCCTATAAAATAAACCGTGTGCCAACGCCGGAAGAATATGCAGATTTGCTTTTCGGTTGGCTGGTGGAAGCAGGCGTTACCTCTAATTCGGTCCTTTATGTCAAAAATCGGGTGACTGTTGGCATCGGAACCGGAGAACAGGATCGGGTTGGTGTAGCTGAAATTGCCAGGGACAAGGCTTATCGGAAGCTCGCTGATCGGTATTGTTTTGAAATTTACAAGTTTGGTTACAACGATTTGAAGGATATCGATAAGAAAAAAGAAATCGACGACCGGGTGACAAAGGAAAAAGGAGGATTGGTCGGAGCTGCAATGGTCAGCGATGCATTCTTTCCTTTCCGGGACGGCGTGGATATCGGTATCCGGGAAAATATTTCTTCAGTGGTACAACCCGGCGGTTCCACAAATGATTATCAATCTATCGAGGCCTGTAATGAAGCTGATGTCACCATGGTCTTCACTGGTCAGAGAAGTTTCAAACATTAGAAATTGTCGAAGGTAGGGGGCCGTACTTATAAGGGGTAACACAGTTTGTAGGATATCCTTCTTGCGTATCGATAAACAAAGATTTGCCGAAACGACGGGGTCTTGAAAGAAAATAATACATACCGCTTTCGACAAGCTGATGAACCATGGGGGTTTTATCCACATACGCATAGCCGTCGTAGATGATCTTGCTTATGGTGCTGACCTCGATAGACAGTTTTTTCATTTCAAAATATAGATGATGTTAAAATTGTTTTGTTTTACACCTTTTCCCTGAAAATTTTGGCTCCTAAGGCAGCGAATTTCTTTTCGATGGCATCATATCCGCGATCCAGATGATAGACCCGGTTAACAACTGTTTCTCCCCGTGCAACCAAACCAGCCAGAATCAATGACGCACTTGCCCTTAAATCCGTTGCCATCACGGGAGCGCCACTTAGATAATCCACCCCTCTGACCATAGCCGTATTTCCACTGATTTCAATATCCGCTCCCATCCGTTTTAATTCACTGACATGAATGAAGCGGTTTTCGAAAACGGTTTCGGAAATAATGCTCATCCCATCAGCAATACTCATCAGAACCATAAACTGCGCCTGCATGTCAGTTGGAAATCCCGGATAAGGCATGGTTGTTAAATCAGTACTTTTAATTTTTTCCGTTCTTTTAATGCTCATTTTATCACTATGGACTTCAATGACTGCACCAGCCTGCCGGAGCTTATCGATAACAGCACTTAAATGACCCGGTTGACATCCCGTAATATTAAGATTATCCCCGGTCAGAAAACCTGCTGTCAGAAAAGTCCCGGCTTCAATCCGATCCGGAATGATTGATACTAAAACCGGTGTTAGCGAAGAAACCCCCTTGATGCTTATAACAGATGTTCCTTCCCCCACGATATTTGCCCCCATTTGTTTCAAAACATCAGCCAGTGCAACAATTTCCGGCTCCCTGGCCGCATTCCGGATGACTGTGTTGCCATCCGCCAGCACTGCAGCCATCATGATATTCTCAGTCCCGGTAACAGTCGGAATATCCAGATAAATTTCACCACCAGTCAGCCTGTCGGCGGACGCCTCCACATATCCGTGCCGGATATCAATGTCGGCGCCCATCCGCCCCAAAGCTTCCAGGTGAAGGTTAATCGGGCGAGCACCAATCGCACATCCTCCAGGAAGAGATACCCTTGCTCTTCCAAGTCTTGCCACCAAAGGTCCTAAAACCAGAATAGACGCCCGCATTTTTCTGACCAGATCATAGGGCGCCTCAAAATTATTCAACCCGGTTGCATCAATTTGATAGGTATCATCATTATTTTCAACCCTGGCGCCCAAGTGAATCATTAATTGTTTCATGCTCTCGATGTCTTTTAAACACGGGACATTTTGGTAAGTATTTGCTCCATCAGCCAGTAATGCTGAGGCCAGTATGGGAAGAGCCGCATTTTTTGCACCACTGATTTTTACATCCCCGGAAAGCCGAGTGCCCCCTTGGATAATGATTCTATCCACTATAATGATCCTTTATTTACCTGAACAAAAACGTATAACAGCTTATATAGTGCCTGAACGAAAAACAGGATTTTTCGTTCGGGCACTATAGAAAAAAAGGCGCCTGCCTCTGTTAAAGGGACAGGCGCCGATTGATTTACGGATAACAATTCAGATCATAACAGATTCAGTGGTCCTCGTGATGCCCACCTTTTCCTGTTATGGTATCATATGCGGATTTTCCAATACAGTACGTCATGCCCAGACCGATTATACTCAGCGCATACCATAATCCGCCATGAAACACATAATGACTCATATCCCAAGTCCACTCAAAGGAAAATGGAAACATAATTTTTTCCTCCTTATTATCAACCGGCTGATTCGGCCGGAGTTAAATCTTGTGAGGCCATATCCTGTTCAATAGCTTCTTTTTGTACTGTTTCTGCTTCCGATAGCAGTTCCTCGGGTGGCGGGTTTAACTCACTTTCCTGAGGAAAAATTGGTAAATAGCGATAAGACAACGAAATCAGGATTGTGCCATACGCTACCGGCAAAATAGTTGTTGCAATTTCCTGCCAACTGGGAAAATAGGTAAACCAGTTTTCAAAGGTCAGAACCGGTACAGCCAAAACCTGAAGCACCATCACCCACCTGTTGAGACTGACCCCAACACATGCCAGAATGACCGCTATCCAAAGCAGTAAGGGCGTTTGTCTGCCTTTTCTGGTTACCAGAATAAGAGCCGGAATAACACCGCCGACAATCACTTCCATAATCAAGATCCAGTATCCATAGGCGGACCCGGGGTTATTTGTATAAAACTGATCCAGGGTAAACCCCATTTTCGGCGCTGTAACATAAGCCCAGTAAAGAGTATCTATAATCTTCGCGGTAATATACGTCAGCAACATCCACCCAGAAATTTTGGCCAGCAGTTCGACCACATTATCTTTGACCAGCTTTTTGCCCACCACTTTTTCAGTAATTTTGGTAATCAGGATTGTAAAGCATGGACCACAGGCCGCTGCAGACCATGTGAATAAAAAGAAAGTCCATGGCCAAATCAATACACCTTCCCGAAAACCAAACGGTCTTCCATACAGTACACCAGCCACACCACCGAGTGAGCCCTGGTGAAAAAACGAGAGAAAAGCACCGGTTGCTGCAAAAACCGCCATTACTTCATGCATGTTGTGGCTTAAATTATGGAAAAACGGAATTTTGTCTATTTGACGGTTCTCCAGGATCAGCGGCAGATACTCGATAGTCAGCACGCCAAAATAGCAACTGAGGCAAAAAGCCACTTCCGTCAGCATGGAATGTACATTTGCGTGCCAGAAAATGAACCATCCTCTCAGTGGCTGACCAATGTCAATCGCCAGAATCAACAGGGCTGAGCTATAGCAGATAAATCCGATCAGAACGGCATAATTGATAATATTTTTCAGTTCCTTTTTACCCACGATGTATCTCAAAAACCCTGTAAAAAACGCTCCGCCGCCCAGAGCAATGACAGCCAGATCCGCCCAGATCCAAAGGGCGAAACCGAAAGCATTATTCATGTTTGTCTGATTGAGCCCCTTTGCCCAACAAAGAATCATGCCGTAAACGCCCCATAACAAAACGACACTGACGACGCCAATCCACAGTAAAAACTTTCCCAATGAACAGCGTTGAACACCTTCAGGAATTAATTCTGAATCCATAAGGTCTTGCTCCTTAAATCAAATGGTTTCTGTGACCAGAAATATTTTTTTTATTGTTATGAGAAGCTTCAATGCTTTTTCGGTTCCACATCTACCTTCTCATTTTCGATATAGTTGTCACCGGCTTCCCGTACCCATTCCCGACTGGAAAGGTAATATACCTTCGGATTGGTATGAAGCTTTTCAAGAAGCCTAAACGCCCTTGGATCCTGTTTAAGCTTATAGACCTTATGCTTTGGATTTAACAGATCTCCGAATGTAATGGCATTAGCAGGACAGGCTTCCACGCACGCAGGCTGATATTCATGCTCTTCAATCTCGGTACGCCCCTCGGTAAACGCTTTTTCTTTGGCGATCTGGTATCTCTGGAAACAGAAGTTACATTTTTCAACCACACCTCGCATACGAACCGACACATTAGGATTGAGAGATCTCTCCATTCCACTGGGCCAGACCGGATCCCACCAGTTAAAGTGCCGAACATGGTAAGGACAGGCCGCCATGCAATACCGACAGCCAAAACAACGGGTATAAATCTGGCTTACAATTCCGGTTTCCATACTGTAATCTGTTGCAGTTGCCGGGCAAACTGAGACACAAGGAGAATGTCCGTGTTCCCCTATACCTGAACAATGCATACAGGGACGGGGCAGATAACAGATGTCTGTATCCGGATACGGCTTACCGTTGTCAAGCTTGAAGACCCGAAGCCAGGTAATGCTAAGCATTTTATCGGTTTCATCCTTCTGAAACGGTATATTGTTTTCCTGCATGCATGCCACCATACAGGCGCCACATCCGGTACATTTGTCCAAGTCGATGACCATACCATATTTTTTTATGTGTTGGTCGTGTTGTCCTTCTTTCATCAGAACCTCTTAAATATTTTTAAGCGTTCCGCCAACGACGATCTATTTTCATGCCCGTAAAAGCCGTATGAACCAATCGCCGAAGGCTAATCAGTATGATAAAAGCCTCAAGATCTGGTCAGTTTGGCTCGGATTCCCCAGGCCATGTTGAGACCGGTTAACGGATCTTCAACAGTACCGATAACCTGGTTGGCATTAACGCCTTTGCCGTTGCCCATATATTCATCATATCCCGTATGACCCAACCCCGTCGGTGTTGCAATCATTCCCGGCCGAATACCTTCATTAAAGTTTACTTTAACCTGGGCTTCTCCAACCGGAGTTGTCAGGGTAGCAGATTCACCCTGAGAAAGTCCCAGATTTTGAGCCGTTTTGGGATTGATCTGAACCAGAACGTCATTTTTCACCAATGTTTCATCGGAGACAGCCTTCAACATGAAAGGTGTTGACCCCACATATCCGGTAGCCCTTTTCATTGAGCCGTAAGGCACCATTATCAATGGGTACTTCTTTTCATCGCCTTCCAACGCCGTCGGATAATAATGAGGAATGCCAATATTGTTCTCATCCGCATTTTTTACAAGGGAAGAGACAAATTCGAATTTGCCGGATGGCGTTTCAAATACCCATTTATTGGGTGCAAAACCACTGTCTACATCGTAAACCTTTTTATAAAGCTGATTCCATCGACTTCCAAGCGTTTGTTTCAGGCAGCCTTTATAATCTTTCCAACCAAAAGCGCCTGAAATGGAATTTCCCATGCATTTTGCCAGTTTGATAATGACATCTCCGGTGTGCATGGTATTGAGCTGTGGTTTGACAACCGGTTTGGCCAGACTCAAAATGGGATACTGAAGGCCGTTGGGAGTAGGCACATCTTCATATCGTTCCAGATAAGTATGGTTGGGAAGAATAAGATCAGCGTTTTTAGCAGTCTCGTCCATATATGAAGAAAAACTGACAATAAACGGTATTTTATCAAAAGCCGCCTGAACCGCTTTCGTATCCGGCATGGAATACAGTGGATTGGAATTGTAAACAAGCAAGGCCTCAATCGGATATGCCGATCCCTCATTAATCTTTTTAGGAAAACGGTTTAGCAGGCTTTGGACATACGGATAATCTTTGCTTCCAGCCCCATCAACCCGTTCCTGCTGCATTCCCAGGGAGGCAACTTTGTCCATTATCGGATGAGGCCATCGAATATACTCGTTTTTGGGTAATGTCCATACGCCGCCCTTACTGTTAATATTTCCTACAAGTGCATTTAAAGCATGAACCGCCATGAACTCATGGATATTGCCGGGAACATCACCTTTCCCTCGCCCGCAAATCGCAATCGGATGTTTTGATGCTGCAAATGCTCTTGCAACTTCTTCAATAACAGACGGATCAATTCCGGCCACATCCGATACCCGGGCAGGACTGTATGCATCTAAAACCAGTTTTTTGTATTGATCAAACCCTTCGGATGCCTCCTTGATAAACCCCTTATTATAAAGATTTTCCTTTATAATAACATGAGAAATTCCCATCGCCAAAGCAGCTTCGGTTCCCGGCTCGATGGAAATCCACCGATCCATTTTGGCGGCCGTATTAGACAATCGCGAATCAACCTGAACGACTGTTCCTTTTGTCCGCCAATTGCTGTTTGCTAAAAACATCCGAACCGGAGCTCCCCATCCCTCGATAATCCCACTACCAAAAGAAAGTATATAATCGGCGTTTTCAAAATCGAATCCCGCCGAACCGGTAGCGCCCTGCATCAGGTACAGCATCGCCTCATAGGAATCCTGAATACTGGGTTCGGTCATGAAGTTGGGTGAACCGTAGACGGTCATAAAGCGATTGATCAACCGGGCGACTGTCCCCTCTTTGCTTCCCGAAACAGCAGCTACCTGATGGGGATTACCGGATGCCCGAATTTGATTGAGCTTTGAGGATACCTCCGACAACGCCTCTTTCCAGGAGATTCTTTTCCACCTTCCTTCTCCTCTTTCACCTGTTCGCTTCATTGGCGCCTCAACCCGAAAAGGACCGTACAGCAATTGTAACCCTGAATTACCCAGAATACAGGTGCCGCCCTTATTGACAGGATGCTCTTCCATACCAGCAATCTGTACCGCCCGTTCATCGACTTTACGAACAGTAATACCACACCCGCCCGGACAGAGGGTACAAACGGTATTCTCATAGGTATAAGCGCCATCGGGGGGTACCGGTGTCCAAGGCCACATTTGTGTCCAAATGGAGATATCGTCCGTTAGTTTCCAGGGCAATGGAGACAGGGTAATTCCGGCAGCAGCTCCAATGCCGAATGATAAGAAACATCTTCTACTCAGTTTCATGGATTTTACCTCTTATGAAAAAGTACGGGACTAAAATATAACATTTAAAAGTTTCCGTCCTTGACAGAATTTTCTTGTTACTATTTATGACAAACAAAACAGGGTCCTTTTTTGGTTTGGACACTATATTGTTTGACATTATTTTCGCGGTGACATTCCGCACAATCATCCATCTTCATACGATCCCAGGTATTTTTCTTGATTCCGCTAATGTTATGCCCCCAGATATTGCGACTATAACCAGTAATAATATTGTACTCATAAACCGGCAAACTGGTAGAATTACCAATATGCCCATGACAGGTCTTACATTGCATTTCCCCCGCAAGAACATGGGCAGCATGGGAAAAGAAGACACAGTCAGGCTGCCTGGAATAAACCAGCCAGGGGACCTCCCGGTTATTCCGGACATATTCGTTGACGAAAATTTCTTCATCCTTGGTTATGCCCTGCACATCTGTGTGACATTCAATACATTGATTCAATTTAGGGGCACCGGAATAGGTACCATCATTACGGAAAAAATGGCAGCTCTGGCAACCGTCCAGCACCATCTCATTGTGAAGGGCGTGGTTGAAATCAAACGGCTGCTCCTTCTGGCAATACAGTACCTTTGGGAAAAGAACCCACCCTACCAGAAGGCTCACCACTAAACCGACAATGAAAAAAATAAAAACAATTCCAGCACCTCCGTCTGATGCTTTTGCAGAAACCTCTTTGGCTTTTTCCTGTGATGCACTCATGGAGACTCCGTCAAAATATGGTTAATAATTTATTTGAGTTTAATGAATGACTGTTTATCTGTACTTCTCTTATTTGTCAAGAAAAAATCACTAACCCATAGCCCCATAACTGTGAAGACCCGGAAGAAGATTAACGCCGAAATACGTAAATATAACTGCCATGAACCCCAGAATCGATAAAAAAGCGATCCGTTTTCCGTGCCATCCACGCATCATGCGAGCATGAATCAATGTGGAATAGACAAACCATGTTATCAGTGACCAGGTCTCTTTCGGGTCCCACCCCCAGTATCTTCCCCAGGCGGAGTTGGCCCACACCGCGCCGGTTATAATTCCTCCGGTCAAAAATAAAAATCCGAACATGATCAATTGATAAGTCAATTCATCCAGAACTTTATTATCCGGCAGACGGCTCAATACCCCCTCTTCCCGGATTGTTCCACCTTTTATGATATACATGATACTGACACCAAAAGCGATTGCAAATGCGGCATAACCAATAAAACAGGTAACAACATGGGCAATTAGCCAGTTGCTTTTCAAGGCGGGGATAAGCGGCTGAATCTTATCATTGATGTTAGGGGAAAGGCTGGCATAGGCAATGGCTAAAAAGGCCAAAGGTATCGCAAAAGCCCCTATTATCCGGTTTCCATATTTATGCTCCACAACGAGATAAATAACAGTGATGGTCATGGCAAAAAAAACCAGTGATTCATAAAGATTGGATAGCGGCGCATGGCCGATCCCCATCTGGTAAGATTCTATCCATCTCAAAATGATACCAGCCAGATTCCCGACCATTCCCAGAAAGGCGACCCAGGTACCCACTCTACCGGCGATTTCCTTTTTAAAAACCCATGCAAAAATATACAAAAATGCGGCTAATCCGTAAACTAGCGTTGTTAAAGACAATATGGCGGAACTGTTCATTCATTATCCTCACATTAAAAATTCAGGTTTAAAAGTGGTTAGCTGTGATCCTGTAGATTTTCCGTTATTTTCTTTATTTTTTGCTGCATTCCCAGCTTGTTTTTATTGGCGGTTCCAGCCACCATTACACGACTGTTTTCTTCAGTTTTAATAGTTTCGATGCAAATCCGTTGATGAGACATAAAAAGGGTAACAAAACATCCTAATATCATAATGATAAACCCTATATAAACGACCGGAACTCCCGGATCATGAGTCACCTGGAGACCAGTATAGTACCGTTTATCATAATCCCTGATGGAAATAATCAGCTCTCCTTTTCTCATTTTATCAAAACCGGGAAACCGTGTCGGAAGTATCACTTCTATGGGATTGCCGTCTTTTGGCCTTAAAATCCCCAAAAAAGATTCACCAATATCGTGCCCCCGAAATAAAGCGTTACGGCTGTATTTCTTCAGGGAAAACATGCCGATCCCCTCGGGAAGTTCAATGGTCTCTCCGATTTTGACCTTTTTAATGTAATCAAGACCCGATTTTCTACTGGTGATATCGAGTGTAGCCGTATCCGCAGCGTCGGTACCATAACTTGACTGAAAAATATTGATACCTTTAAACCGAATGGGATCATTGACCACAATATTTTTTTTAAAAACAGGTTGTCCTTCTTCGAAAATGGTTATGAGGCTGCGATATTCCTTCGGTGCCCCCGACTCGTAAAAGCTGACATCAAAATCTTCACATCGAATTTCAAAATCAAGCTGATGACGCTCCTGTCTATTGTTAAGCCAAATACTGTCGACCGTCTCTCCTTCCGGAATGTTCACATATCCTTCAAAGCCAAAAACAGACCCCAGCAAGCCGCCAAACAGCAGAAAAATAATGCTAAGGTGAACGATGTAAGCCCCCAAGCGGGTCCACCGCCCTTTTTCTCCAAACAGGCACCAGCCATTATCAGTTCCTTCCACCCGACAATATCTGAATTTTTGACGGATAAACGACTCATAAATTTTCCGTAGTACATTAGGGGATTTTTTACTGACAAACTCCTGTTTTTTGGCGTCGCTCCTGAAATTTCTAACGTTAAAGGGAGGATTTTTAACAGATACAATTTTCCAGATGACCGGAAAACGATCCAGGGAACAGACAATGACGTTAACCGTTAATAAGATTAGCAGCAGTTGAAACCACCAGGAATGGTACATATCAAAAAAATTTAAAAGACCAAATATCCTGAAAAGCTTCTCCCCGAACGCATCGATATAGGCTGCAGAGCTTTGGTTCTGCGGGATGACTGTTCCGATAACGGAAGTGACTGCAAGTGACAGCAAAACCGCAACGGTAAGCTTTACAGTTGCAAAAAACCTCCAAATACTTTTCAGAAAATTTGGAGGCGTTTCTTTCTTTTCCATTCTAACCGATTCCTTTCAAGAGGGCACAACTTAGGAACATGGCATAAATGATGGTATGATAATTTTTTGCCACATCCTTTGATCCTTATCGATAAACAGATTTGTTTATATCTTGAGGTTTATGCAAAATATAAAACTAATAATATAACAAAAGTAATATTTCCAGACAATATACTAAAAAAACAATCCTTGACAAATTTTAATCTTTATTTACCATTTATAAAATTTTTCTGATTGACAAATATGTCCAAACCTACTAAACAATCGAATTTATTTGGTATTGGATTGTATACAATTAAAATAAAAGGAGATTTTGTCAATGATCGAGGTAAGAGAGCTTACCAAATATTATGGTTTCAAAAAAGTGGTGGATAATATTTCCTTTACCGCTGAAAAAGGGGAAATACTAGGATTTCTGGGACCTAATGCAGCCGGTAAATCCACCACTATGAGAATGATCACAGGCTTTATCCCACCCAGCAGCGGCACAGCCGTAATTGGCGGTTTTGACATCACGAGCAACTCTCTTTCAGCCAGGGAAAAAATTGGGTATCTCCCCGAAAACGCACCGGCATATATAGATATGTCTGTTTACCACTATCTGGAATTCTGTGCTGAAATACGGGGGTTTTCCGGTACACAAAAAGCTCAGAAGGTTCGTGACACCATTGATCGCTGTTTTCTTTCCGGGGTAACTCACCAGACGATCGGTACGCTTTCAAAAGGATATAAGCAAAGAGTTTGTTTTGCGCAAAGCATCATTCATGATCCCGAGTATCTTATCTTAGACGAACCGACAGACGGTCTGGACCCTAATCAGAAACATGAAGTCCGACTGATGATCAAAGATATGAGTGAAGAAAAGGCCATCATCCTTTCGACTCATATTTTAGATGAAGTCGATGCTGTCTGTTCGAGGGCCATTATCATTGCTGGTGGCCGGATCGTGGCTGATGAAACACCGGCGGATCTTCGTAAAAAATCCGCAATGCATGGTGCCGTTACCCTTAGCCTGAAAACCGGTGATACGCAAACCCTTCTTTCCTGCCTTGGAAATGTGCCAGACGTTAAGTCAGTGGAACTTTTATCAAATGAGGAAAACAACATAAAAGTTCGGGTTTTTCCGGAGGATAAAAATAGCCTTCTGGCTGATAAGCTTTTGGTCACCCTTATGGAAAACAAATATCAGGTGCAATCCGCATGGGTGGAGCAGGGGCGTTTAGATGATGTTTTTCGGATGATCACCGCCTGAAATCCGGTTTTAATATTTGCCATGCATCAACAATATCCAAGCCCCATATTTAGCAACTGTTATCAATCAAAAACTGAGGTCATATGAGAACGACAAAAGTTTTGAATAATATCAAGGCTGTATTCAAAAGAGAACTGACCGGTTATTTCGGATCGGCTGTTGCTTATGTGTTCATTGTTATTTTCCTTTTGCTTATCGGTTTTTTTACATTTAATATCAGCAATTTTTTTGAGGTAGGCCAGGCTGATTTGAGAGCCTTTTTTCAATGGCATCCTTGGATTTTTCTGTTTCTGGTGCCCGCAGTCGCCATGAGATTATGGGCCGAAGAACGTCGTCTGGGAACCATAGAACTGCTATTGACGCTTCCGGTTACACTAGGAGAAGTCATATTGGGTAAATTCCTGGCCGCTTGGTTTTTTTTGGGTATTTCCCTGTTGCTCACCTTTCCAATGGTGCTAACTGTCATTTATCTCGGCTCTCCTGATTTGGGCGCCATTTTTTGTGCCTACCTGGGTAGCTTTTTAATGGCCGGGGCCTTTCTGAGCGTCGGGATTATGACATCCTCGCTGACTCGAAGCCAGGTCGTCAGTTTCATTGTTGCGGTCGTCATCTGCCTTTTTTTTATTTTGGCAGGATTTTCGCCGGTGATTGATGTCCTTTCGGGATGGGCACCTCGCTGGTTGATTGGTCTGGTATCTCAGTTGAGTTTTCTGACTCATTTTGCATCAATCGAAAAAGGAGTCCTTGATTTCAGGGACCTTCTGTATTTTTTTTCAGTGATTTTTTTCATGTTGTTTGCTAACGCCGTAGTGCTGGAAAACCGACGGACGGCTTAATGGAGGTTTAGATATATGTCCGCAGAGAAAAAAAATATTAAAAAAGCCCTCTTATCCGTAGGCGGCCTGGTGATAATGATGGTCATTCTTCTTCTGGTCAATGTGCTCTTTGCCAGGGTGACACTGCGCTGGGACGCCACCGAGGACAATTTGTATTCTTTGTCCGAGGGTTCCCAAAATCTATTGGATAATCTTAAAAATCCTGTTAATATAAAAGTTTTTTATTCAAAAAGCCTGGTTAATATTCCGCCGGCGTTTAACACTTATGCGAATCAGGTGATCGATTTTCTTTCTGAATATCAATATTACGCAAAGGGCAAAATTTCCTTGGAAATTTTTGATCCCAGACCCGACTCTGAAGAAGAAGATTGGGCGAAACGATACGGCATAAAGGGTATCAATCTTTCTACGGGCGATACGTTTTATATGGGACTGGTGGCAACATCATTGGACCAGGAATATGCAATTCCGTTTCTGGATCCTGCCGGAGAAGAACGACTGGAATACGAGCTTACCCGTATTATCAGCCGAGTTCAGTCAGCCAAAAAACAAAAAGTGGGCGTCATCAGCACACTTCCGGTTTTTGGAGCCCCCTCCCCTACCATGAATATGCAGCAAGTTTCTGCCGAACCGTGGCTGTTTATTGAACAGCTTAAGGAAACCTATGATGTCACTGAAATCAAAACGGATGCAGAAACAATTCCTGATGATCTGGATTTATTGTTGATTATTCATCCGAAAGGATTTTCAGAATCGATTGAGTATGCCATCGACCAGTATATTCTGCATGGTGGAAATGCCCTGGTTTGTGTGGATCCTTTCGCTACCATGGATCAATCCCGGCAGCAAACCAAAGCATCATCGATGAAACGCTTCTTTTCAGCGTGGGGAATCTCCATGGAAACCGGCAAGGCGGTCATTGATTTCGATTTTCCAACCCGTCTCAGGGGTCAGAACAATCAGATAGAAAGCAATCCGGCCTGGCTGTCACTTCAGCAGGAAGCTTTCAACCAGAATGCATTGGTAACCTCTCAAATCGAATCAGTTCTGTTTCCCATTGCCGGTGCGTTGAAAAAAAAATCTGACAGCGGGTATGAATATGAAACCCTGATTGAATCTAGTGCCAATTCCATGCTTCAGGAGGCATTTATGGTGCAGTTTGGCACAAAACATATCCGAAGTGAATTTCAACCCTCTATTGACACATACGATCTGGCGGTCCGGATACGGGGTAAATTTAAGACATCGTTTCCCGACGGATCTCCTGAAAATAAAGAAAATTTGGAAAGCAGCGAAAAAAAAGATAAAAAACCGGCCGAAGCCAACGATGAATCCCTAAAGGAAGGTATCGACCAGGCGACAGTGATTCTGGTAGCCGATACAGATTTTTTATGGGACCAATATTATGTACAAAAACAAAATTTTCTGGGACATATTCTAACCCGTATGTTCAATGACAATCTGAATTTTTTCTTAAATTCGGTAGAAATGCTGGCAGGTGGCGATAATCTTATCAGCATCAGGTCCAGAGGCTCATTTGACCGGCCGTTTACGACTGTTCAGATGCTGGAAAAAAAGGCGCAGGCGCAGTGGCTGGACAGGGAAAAGGAACTTGAAAGACGGGTGGAAGAAACCAATCGGAAACTTCAGGAATTGCAGGGCCAAAAAGATGCCTCCCAGAAATTTATCATGAGTGAAGAGCAGGAAGCGGAAATTCAAAGATTTGAGGAAGAAAAGCAAAGAATCAAGCGGGAATTGAAACTGGTCCGGCGTCATCTCAGATCGGAAATCGAAGCGCTGGGAATGACAGTTAAATTTGTCAATATATTCCTGATGCCGATTCTGGTTTCGATGGCAGGCATCGGATACGCTCTTTATCAACGCAAAAAAAGTATTAATAAAGCGTCTTAAAAGATATTTTTAGGAGAAAAGAATGAAATCAAAAAATTTCTTGGCTCTAATCGTCATCCTATGTGCGCTTTCGGCCATCACGTATTACATTCTTCACCAACAGCAACCAACCAGCAGTTCTGAGCGCATGGGGGAACCGTTGTTTAAAGATCTTCCACTGGGGGATATATCTGCAATCACTATTGACAGTAAAAACCAGGATTCATTAGAAACTATAACCTTTAAAAGAGAAAATGATCAATGGATAGTTAAAAATTATTTCGATTATCCGGCAAATTTTACGTCCCTATCGGATCTGGTCGGTAAATTGGTGGCATCTAAAATCGGACGAAGTTTTTCGGCATCTAAAGATTCGCTGTCGCGACTGATGTTATTTCCCCCTGATAAGGAAAAAGTCCCTATCGATCAGACAGCTACCCGTATTACTTTTTTTGACAACGGGGGCAACCAACTGGCAGGAGTTTTAATCGGAAAAAAACGGGAAACATCCACCGGAGAGCCTGGTGGCCATTATCTCATGCTGGATGAAAAAGATACTATTTTTTTAGTTGATCAATCACTTAACCACCTTGACCCAAAACCATCGAAATGGATCGAGAATAAGCTGTTCGATATAAAACCAGAGGCCATTAAAAGCATTATGTGTGTCGATACTGACCAGCAATCGGTCAAATACACACTTGCCAGGCCTGAAAAAGGAAAGGCTCCGGAGTACGTCGATCCTCCCGAAGATCAAACAATCAAAACACGCACCATTAATTCTTTGTTCGATACGCTTTTCGCGTTTCGCATTGAAAATGTTGGTGGTTTTGCAGACGATATTCCGGATGAAAAAACAGGATTTGACACCGCTGATCAGTTGAAATTTCAACTGTTTAACGGAACCTTTTACACGCTTTTTCCCGGCAATGCAGTGGAAAACGATCCTGAAAAACACTATCTTAAAGTTCAGGTCGGCTTTGAAGCCCCGGAATCATCAGAAGATAATTCGGCAGAGAATAAATCCTCTATAAAAGAGCAACTGAATGAAACGCAAGAAGCTGAAAAATCAGGTAATTCAGAGATTGTCTCACAACCGAAACCCGATGCCAACACCATATCTGATAAACCCGAATCAGGTGAAGCCGATCCCGGGCAAGTCGCTAAAGCCGCCTTGAAGCAAAATCAAACATTATCCAAATGGATATATGTTATATCCGGCTACCAGTATAAATCTCTGGTGACAGATCCATCACATTTTTTCGAAAAAAAAGACAATAAATGAATCTTTCGCTAAAAATTGAAAATCTTTTAAACAAGGGTGTCAAAATACCTGATCCCTACGGGATAACGGTAGGAGACGATGTGTCTTTAGATCGAATTTCGGCTGATAATGTGGTTATCTATCCCGGCGCAAGAATTTACGGTGGCAAAACCTTCATCTGTGATGGTGCAACAATAGGTGACGAGGGACCGGTAACCATTGAAAATTGTCAGGTTGGATTTCAGGCAACATTAAAGGGAGGGGTTTTCAAAAATGCTGTTTTTTTGACCAAAGCTTCCATGGGGTCCGGAAGCCATGTCCGCGAGGGGACTATTCTGGAGGAAGAGGCCAGCGCAGCCCACACTGTCGGCCTGAAACAGACCATATTGTTTCCTTTTGTCACTCTGGGAAGTTTGATTAATTTCTGTGACTGCCTTATGGCAGGCGGCACCAGCAAAAGAGACCACAGCGAGGTCGGCAGTTCATATATTCATTTCAACTATACGCCAAACCAGGATAAGGCAACCCCCTCACTTATCGGCGATGTTCCTTATGGCGTAATGCTGAACCAGCGACCCATTTTCCTTGGCGGCCAAGGCGGACTGGTAGGGCCATGCAGGCTCACATATGGAACGGTCATTGCAGCCGGATCAATCTGCAAAAAAAATGAACTCAGGCCCGGACGTCTTATCGTTGCAGTTCATCCCAAAAATATGAGCTTACCCTATAATCCCTACAACTATCTGTCTATCAGAAAGGTTTTTATCAACAATCTTTATTACATCGCCAATCTTTTATCTTTACAGCAGTGGTATCAATTTGTTCGGTCGGCATTTATTGGTGAAAACTTTCCGGCGCCGTTACTTGAAGGTCTCACTGAAAAAATTTCAATGGGCCTGTCCGAAAGAATCCGGCAGCTTGACACCTATATTGAAAATTTACCCACTTCCGTAAAGGGCAACTTTGAAACTTCACGCATCTTCCTGATGACCACCGAACTTACAAAACAATGGCCCGATCTCAAAAGCTATCTTTTAGAACAGGAAAAGGCTGTTTTTCGCACCGATCTTAGAGATCCGTTTCTGGAAATCATTGCCAAAGCTATTAAAAAAACGGGAAAGGACTATCTTCAGGCCATCAAAAGTCTGTCTCCCGAAGATTCAACATCCGGCTCCGACTGGCTTGCCAGTATTGTCAGCAAGATAGTGGAAGAATCACTGACGTTTGTTCCGTCGTTTCAGTAAATAGTGCCCGAACGAAAACCAGGATTTTTCGTTAAGATCAAGGAAGACGAAAATTTTAACCACAGACATACATTGAGTATTTCGAGGATTAAAATTTGAGTCTGACGCAGATATTGGCGAAAAAGACAGTTTTCGTTCAGGCACTAATTAACATTATCAATAAGGAAAATAAATGGGAAAGCTCTTTGGAACCGATGGTATCAGGGGAATGGCAAATCAGTATCCGATAATCGCCGAACTGGCTATGGATTTGGGAAGAGCGTTGGTCTTTACTTTTGCCAATGGCAAACCGGATACTAACATTATTGTCGGTAAAGACCCCCGGATATCAGGGGACATGCTTGAAAGTGCTCTTTGTGCGGGAATCTGCTCTATGGGAGCTAACGCGGTCACTGTCGGAGTTCTTCCGACACCAGCCGTTGCTTTTCTGGTCAACCAGGCCAATGCGGATGCCGGTGCGGTCATCTCCGCGTCCCATAATCCTTTTCATGATAATGGCCTGAAAATTTTTAATAAAAATGGCTTCAAGCTTTCTGATGATGTCGAGGATAAAATTGAAACCCTCATGAATGCTGGTTCTACCTGGAAGCTTTCCGAAACCATAAGGCAAACCGGACGGGTGCAAACATGGCCCGACGCAGACCATCAGTATCTGGATTTTTTAAAAAGTTCTCTTCCGAATCATTTTTCCCTAAACGGAATCAAAATTGTTCTGGACTGCAGCAATGGTGCTACTTACCAAGTAGCCCCGGCGCTTTTTTCTTCGCTGGGAGCAAACGTCGAAACGATCTTTGCGAATCCGGACGGACTTAATATCAACAAAAATTGTGGCTCACAGCAAACACAGGCCCTCAGGGAAAAGGTAGTTCAGGTACAGGCGGATATCGGCCTGGCATTTGATGGTGATGGTGACCGGCTTGTTGCAGTGGATGAAAAGGGAAATGAAGTCCGCGGTGACAAAATCATGCTGATTTGTGCAACGTTTTTAAAAGAAAACAATCAATTGAAACATAACCTGTTGGTCAGTACGGTGATGAGCAACCTGGGCCTTACCCACGCTCTCCGACAACGGGGGATATTGCATCAAACAACCAAGGTCGGCGATCGGTATGTGTTTGAAATGATGAAGAAAACAGGAGCTGTTGTGGGCGGCGAGGATTCGGGGCATATTATTTTTGCCGATGATCATACGACCGGAGACGGCCTGCTGGCCGCCTTAAAACTTTTGGAAGCCCTTCAGTATTACAACAGGCCGCTTTCTGAGCTGGCAGGACAAATGAATATTTTTCCTCAGGTGCTTTTAAACATTAAGGTCAAAAAAAAGCCGGATATCAGCACACTTCCCAAGGTGATGGAAAAAATAGAATCGGTTGAAAAATGTCTCGTGGACCAAGGACGTGTTCTGGTGCGCTATTCGGGGACACAGAACCTTTGCCGGGTGATGGTCGAGGGCCCCGTAGCTAAAGAAACCGATACCTACTGCCGGTCCATTGCTGATGTTGTACGGGAAAGTATCGGGTCCGATTGAACTTTTTTTACTATCCATATCAAAATTGATAACGATCAATTAAAAAATTTTCGGTAACAGGGGGAAAGATGACATTATCATCACTTACAGCCATATCACCGGTGGACGGCCGGTATCATCATACCTGCAAAATTTTAAGCCGGTTTTTCTCAGAGAGTGCTCTGATTCGTTACCGGATTCTGGTTGAAGTAGAGTATTTTATCGCTTTATGCGAATTACCACTGCCTCCGCTGAAAACATTTGACCGAAATCTTTTTGAATCGCTTCGACAGATATATAATGATTTTTCCATTGAAGATGCCCGTAGGGTTAAAGATATTGAAAAAATTACCAATCATGATGTCAAGGCTGTGGAATATCTGCTCAAAGAAAAATTTGACGGTATGGGACTGACTGTATTCAGGGAATTTATACATTTTGGTCTGACTTCCCAGGACATTAACAATACCGCCGTTCCCCTTTCCCTAAAGAAAGCCTGGCGTGATGCGATAGCGCCTTTACTCAATAGCCTGATCACCGATCTGGCAGATAAGGCTTATCAGTGGAAAAAAATTCCTATGCTGGCCCGCACTCACGGCCAACCGGCCTCACCTACCCGGCTTGGAAAGGAACTGCTTGTGTTCGTTGACAGACTGCAAGACCAGCTCACCCTTTTAGAAACTGTCCCGTATTCAGCAAAGTTTGGCAGCGCTGTGGGCAATTTTAATGCCCATTATGTCGCCTATCCGGATATTGACTGGATTGCCTTCGCTGATCGTCTGATTAACGATATCCTTGGCTTGCGGCGTTCCCGGATTACCACCCAGATCGAACACTACGATAATCTGGGTGCCTTTTTTGATTCAATTAAACGAATCAATACCATCCTGATCGACTTTGCCAGGGATATGTGGTCTTATATTTCAATGGATTATTTTAAGCAAAAAATTGTTGCGGGGGAAGTTGGATCATCAACGATGCCTCACAAAGTCAATCCTATCGATTTTGAAAATGCTGAAGGAAACCTGGGTATTGCCAATGCCGTTTTTGAACACCTGTCGGCTAAACTGCCGATTTCCCGTTTGCAAAGGGATCTGACAGACTCCACGGTCACCCGGAATATCGGCGTTCCCCTCGCCCATACCCTGATCGGACTGAAATCCATCTTGCGCGGTCTTGACAAACTCATTTTAAACGATGAAAAAATAAAGAGGGATTTATCCGAAAACTGGGCTGTCATTTCTGAAGGAATCCAAACAATTCTTCGGCGTGAGGGGTATCCGAGGCCCTATGAAACGCTTTTGGAACTGACCCGAACCCATAAACGAATCGACCGGGAAGCCATCGCGCAGTTTATTGAAACTCTCGACCTTTCCGATGATGTAAAGAATGAACTTAGTCGCATTACTCCTGAAAATTACTGCGGAATTTGTGACTTTTAAAAAGTCTTTGATTAATTCCAAAACGCTTCTGAAGCCTTATCAATTTTAACTTTTTACGAACGTAAATTTTTCAATTCAGCGATCAAGAGCATGTTTTACAATGTGACCAATTTCTGGAAAAATAATTGATTTACAGGCCGTTTGGCAGGCATTAAAACTTCCCGGCATACAAAACACCGGCGTATTGCTGATCAGCCCGGCAACAGCCCGTGAGAGTATGGCCGCCGAACCGATCTCATTGTAGCTGAGCATGGTAAAAAGTGCGGAAAACCCGGTGAGTTCTTTGCTGAAAAGGGGTCGAACCGCTTCTATGGTTACATCCGAACAGGTAATTCCTGTTCCTCCGGTGATAAGTATGGCCTGACATTCCGGATTTTGGACAGCTTCAAAGACAGCTTTCGAAATCCCAACCTGATCGTCACCGATTACCCTGTGAAGAACGACCGTATGGCCTTCGCGTTCAGCTTGATCTTTTATCCATAAACCGCTTTTATCATTTTTCAAATGACGGGTACTGGAAACAGATAAAACAGCCATACTGATTTTTTTTGGTGCATGTTTTTTGTGTTCATCAATACCCATCATTACTTTTCCCTTTCCAAAACGACCTCATCCTTTCCATCATGTTCGACCATCTGCGCATTGATCATCTCGGAACGTCGCGTTTCCACAACCTTTCCTACATAATCAGCCTGAATCGGCAGCTCCCTGTGTCCCCGATCTACCAAAACCGCTAATTCTATCCGGTCCGGCCTTCCAAAGTCGATCAATAGATCCATAGCAGCACGTATCGTTCGTCCGGTAAAAAGAACATCATCGACTAAAATAATATCTTTGCCGTCAACGGAAAAATTAATTTCCGTGGTCTTGACGACCGGATTAAGGCTAAGACGCGTCCAGTCATCACGATAAAGCGTGATATCCATCTGACCTGACGGAACTTCAACGCCCTCAATTTGCCGGATTTTTTCTCGTATTCGTTTTGCCAGGTAAACACCTCTGGTAAAAATTCCAATGAGTGCCAGCTTTTGAGTTCCTTTGTGGACCTCCAGTATCTCATGGCTCATTCTGACCAAAATCCGGTCGATATCCAAAGCGTCCAATAAAACCTGTGAGGATTTCATGATGACATAACGTCCTTTCTATAATTGAAATTCCCGATGACGGTCAACTCTTCAATTTTTTAATTTACCGTAAATAATTTCATTAAATCAATATCAATCTAATCTTTCACCTTGATTTTGACCTTAAAGTTTCGTAATTTTTTGTTTATCTTTTTCAATTTGATTGTTCGCTAAAACAAATAACCGGTTGTCTGATCGCTACCGGTTCAAAACCAAAACAATATTTTAAAATTAAATGACATGATTCTGCAATGCAAATCCCAAATTCAAAATTGCAAAATGAACCTTTGTACCGGGGTTATACTTGCAGGGGGGCTCAATAAACGCTTTGGCGGAAAAATAAAGGCATTTCTTCCATTACGGGGAAAACGGTTACTGGATTATATCTATGAGCTATTTACTGATCTTTTTGATGAAATCATACTGGTCACCAAGGATCCACTGAAATATCTGGACTGGGATGTTTTGATCGGAACTGATCTGTTTTCCGTAAGGAGTTCGCTCACCGGCATTCATGCCGGAATCTTTTACGCATCGAATCCTTACTGCTTTATGTGTGCATCCGATATGCCTTTTTTGCAAAAAAATCTGGTTGAGGGTCTTCTAAGAGAAATCCAAGAAGACACGGACGTTGTCATACCAGAGACCAGTGAAGGACTGGAGCCTTTGTGTGCTGTATATTCCAAACGCTGCCTTCATCGTATCGAACAGCAACTTAATATTGAAAATTATAAAATAAGAGATTTTCTGAAAAAAATACGTCTGAAAAAAATAAAAGAGACCACCCTTAAGAAATGGGATTCAAAACTGGTCAGTTTTTTGAACATAAATACCCCCGAAGACCTTCAGAAGGCAAACATATGATGAATGTCACCCAGCTTTTGGAACAGGTTAAAAAACACCCGGACCTTGACCAGGCAGGAATGATTCTCTGTCACAATGGTGTGGTACGAGCTACATCGCAAGATGGCCGGAAAGTAACCGGTCTTCGGGTAGCGGTAGATCATGATAAGCTAAACCAAATTATAGAGATGAAAAAAAAGCTCCCCGGCATCATAGAAATCCTGATTCACATCAATGAGAATAAGGACCTGTCGGTAGGCGATGATATTATGTACCTGGTAGTCGCCGGAGATGTTCGGAATAATGTCCTGAAGGCATTCAGCGAAACATTGGATTCCATTAAACGTACGGTCACCCGTAAAACAGAATTTTTTGGTTAGGATGATTTTATGCCTATTTTCACTCATTTAGACAGTCAGGGGCATGTTCGGATGGTTGATGTCACGGAAAAGAATTCTACTGAGCGGATAGCTGTAGCTCAAGGTAAGATTTCCATGAATTGCGATACCTTCGAAAAAATTCAACATCAGTCCGTAGTAAAAGGAAATGTGCTGGAAACCGCACGGATTGCCGGTATCATGGCGGCTAAAAAAACGCCGGATCTGATTCCCATGTGCCATCCGCTGAATATCACTCATGTGAATATCGATTTTTTCCCCTGTGAAGACGAAACAGCCTATGGTATCGTTGCGTCGGTTCGTCTGAGAGGTCAAACTGGTGTAGAGATGGAGGCTTTGACAGCGGTATCGGTTGCCGCGCTGACGATTTATGATATGTGTAAATCCTATGATAAAAATATGTGCATATCCGACATATATCTCACAGAAAAATCCGGTGGGAAGAGCGGTCGATTCAGGCGACAAGACAAATAAAATTCAATGCTTTCCAATTGGTTTCCCCAAAAAAAAAAAGCGGTTAAATAGTGCCCAAACGAAAATCAGGATTTTCGTTTGGGCACTAAATAACATAATGAGGTTAAAAATGAGATTAAAACTGATTTGTCGTAAGCGAAAGCATTTTATTTTTCTTTTATTTTTATCAGGAAGTTTATTGCTGGCCTGCACCACCGTCGAAAAAAAGAAACCCGCAACTGTCGAAAAAAAGGAACCCGCAACTGTCGAAAAACAGAAATCTTTAGAAAAACGGTTGCCGATGACACTGCTTTCCCCTGAAAAATATCCTGATTTTTCGGATGACATGTTTTTAGATGGCTTGGAATTTGCGATTCATCAAAGTCTTCAATACCTGAAGAGACTTTCCCCGCAACATCGGTTTACTTTCGGAAACGATATGGTAAATGCCGCTCAAATGAAAAAATCTCTGACCGTTTTCAAAGACTTTCTTCAAAAAAATCCTCGGGCCGAAAACATAAACGAGTTTATCTTAAAAAATTATACGGTTTATGCCTCCAGTGGAAGTGAAAAAAATGGAAAGGTTCTTTTTACCGGCTATTATGAACCTTATATAGAAGGAAGCCTTCAGTCTTCCCCAACATTTACCGTGCCTATCTACAGCATTCCCTCTGACCTGATATCCGTGGATCTCTCACCTTTTTCCAAAGAATTGAACGGTAAAAAAATCCTGGCGCGTTGGAACGGAAAAACAGTTGTCCCTTACCACGAAAGAACCGAAATTGACTTTGGGGATGTATTAAACGGCAAGGCCAAACCTCTGGTTTGGGTTAAAGACATAGTAGATGCCTTTTTTCTTCATATTCAAGGCTCCGGCAAAGTATACCTTAAAAATGGCAGCAGCATCCACCTTCACTACCATGCGGTTAATGGCAGACCATACCGAAGTATTGGAAAATACCTGATTGAAAACGATAAAATACCACGGGATGAAATGTCCATGCAGAAAATTCGGCAGTACCTGGCATCACATCCCGAAGAAATCAAAACGATTCTTGGCTACAACCCCAGCTACGTTTTTTTCAGAGTTGAAGAACAAGGACCGGTGGGAGCTATTAATGTCCTATTGACTCCCGGACGGTCGATTGCAACTGACCGACGCATTTTCCCGCTATCCGCTCTGGCCTTTATCGAAAGCCATAAACCGTATATCAGCGGAAACGGCAATATCAAAAAATGGGCATCTTTTTCCAGATTTGTTCTGAATCAGGATACGGGAGGCGCCATCAGGGGACCCGGTCGTGCAGATCTTTTCTGGGGATCCGGTGAATATGCCCGTCTGGCTGCAGGGCACATGCAACATCCAGGTAATCTTTATTTTCTGATTCTTAAAAAAAACACTCCTGTAATCCGGTTATCTAACCGTTGTCGATGAAAGATTGAAAAATATTAATCGACACTGGTGTTATTTTGGCCATATAATTTTTTTAAAGAAAAGCCGAACATAAATAAAGATTCATAACGCCCGAAGAATACATATCAGGAGCTCAAGGCATATGTCGCTTTATTTGAAAGCAAAAACCTTGGTTTGTCTACTGACATGCTATGTGGCGATTGCATGGCTTCCGGTCCAAGCTGCAAATGGAAACGATGGCGTCAGAACGCAACATGTGTTGATTCTGAGTTCCTATCATAGGGGATATAGCTGGACGGATGACATCATCAGGGGAGTCAGGAAAATACTCGATGATTACGATAAGCCGATAGCACTTTCCTACGAATATCTGGATACCAAACGCTATGAAGAAAGCTCCCTTTATTATGAACATATTGCCGATCTTTTTGAGTATAAGTACGATCAAAAACCTGTCGATCTCCTTATTTTAAGTGATAACAGCGCTTTTGATTTTGTTTTGATGCATCGAAACCGTATTTTTACGAATGTGCCGGTGGTTTTTTGCGGCATCAACAACTATACCCCTGCCATGAGAAAACAAATTCCGCAAAGTACCGGAGTGGCGGAATTCAAGGAAATGGATGCTACCCTCGACCTGATAATGCATCTGCATCCGCAAACGCAAAAGATCGCTCTCATTTGTGATGACACTGTAACCTGTCGAATTGATGCAGGACTTATCCGGCAGGCAGTTATTAAAAATTACCAACTCGAACTCATTGAAATGTCAGGCGATGCTCTTTCATTTTCTGAGCTGTTGGTCCACTTGAAACAATTACCTCCGAAAACAGTCGTTTTTTTCGCCAGTTTTTGGCGGGATCGGGTCGGTAACTCCTATGCTGCCGAAAAAATTCTTCCCTGCGTTACCGATTCATCAACAGCGCCGGTATATACACATGCCGACACATTTCTCATAGACGGCGTCGTCGGTGGCGTTTTAGTACACGGACGAAATCAGGGACATCTGGCAGGCAAAATGGCATTACGGATTCTGCGCGGTGCCTCCCCGGAATCCATTCCTGTGGCCAGCCAGTCCACTATTCCTGTCTTTGATCATAATGCATTGAATCGATGGCAAATCGATCCAGCCTTATTACCCGCAAACGCTGTTATCATTAATCAATCACCGCCGTCACTTTACGAAAAACATACCGGATTAGTATGGATAGTGATTGCCGCTTTTGCCGGTTTACTGGCGCTCGTGGCGGGCCTGGCTATCAATATTGCTTTCCGCCAACGAGCTGAACATGCCTTACGGCAAAGCGAAAGCCGTTTCCGTTCTTTGATAGAACTGTCGCCAGTGCCTATCGTTCTGGAACGAAAAGCGCAGTGTCTATATGTTAACCTGGCTTTCACAAGACTTGTCGGCTCTCCCACACCTGATATGCTGATCGGCCATCCACTGCTAAATTTTTTCCCTTCCGAAGAGCATGAAAAGATAACTGCTTACCTTAACCACCCAAAAACAAACAGATCTGAGTCCGTTCAATTTGAATTGGATTATCTGCATCTTGACGGCAGTCGTTTTCCATCGGAGATTCATCTGTCTGTAATTGACCTGCCCGATGGCCATTGCTCCCTGGTTTTTGTAAATGATATTACACAGCGACGCAAAGCTGAAAAAGAACGGGAGAAGTTACAGGCTCAGTTGCTGCAGGCCCATAAAATGGAGTCGGTAGGACGTCTGGCTGGTGGAGTAGCTCACGACTTCAACAACATGATAGGTGTTATTCTCGGCTACACAGAACTGGCCTTGCAAACTATCACCTCTGTTCATCCACTGTATACTCATTTTCAGCAGATTCACAAGGCAGCCGGGCATTCCGCTGAGTTGACACGACAACTGCTTGCCTTTGCCCGAAAACAAACTGCGAGTCCTGAAATACTTGACCTGAATGAGACCATGGCAGAAATGCTTGAAATGCTGAAAAGGCTTATGGGTGAAGATATCAACCTTTCCCGGCAACCGGGTAAGAATCTGTGGCCCGTCAAGATAGATCCCTCGCAGGTCCATCAAATATCGGCTAACTTGTGTGCCAACGCCAGAGATGCTATTGAAGGTATCGGCAAAGTCGTTATCGAGACCACCAATATTTTTTGGGATGAAGACGCCTATACCTTAAATTCTGAGCCGTTTTCCGGCGAATATGTACTGCTGACAGTCAGGGACAATGGCTGCGGTATGGACAAAAAGACCTTGAGCAAATTATTTGACCCCTTTTTCACAAAGAAGAAAACGGGGCAAGGGACCGGGCTGGGCCTTGCCACGGTTTATGGCATTGTCAAGCAAAACAACGGGTACATTCACGTTTACAGTGAACCGGGTCAGGGAACAACCTTCAAGATCTATTTCCCCCGGAGCGCGGCTGAGGGCATTCCCAAACCGAAACAGACAACAATGAAACATGCTATGAGCGGACACGAAACCATCCTGCTGGTAGAAGACGAGCCCATGATTTTAGATATCACCATGACAATGCTTAAACATCAGGGATACAACGTATTATCTGCCAAATCTCCAAGCGAGGCCATTCGCATAGCCCTGGAATATACCGATGAAATTCACCTTCTGGTGACCGACGTGATCATGCCTGAAATGAACGGGCAGGAACTGGCAGAAAACCTGTTGTCGTATTATCCTAATCTGAAACAGCTTTTGATGTCCGGGTACACCGCCGATATCATTGCGCATCATGGTATCCTTGATGACGGCATTAACTTTATCCAAAAACCCTTTTCGGCAGAATATCTCAGCACAACAGTACGAAACATTTTGGATTCATAAGATAGTGCCTGAACGAAAACTGTCTTTTTCGCCAATATCTGCGTCAGACTCAAATTTTAATCCTCGAAATAATCAATTTATGTCTGTGGTTAAAATTTTCGTCTTCCTTGATCTTAACAAAAATCCTTATTATCGTTCGGGCACTATGATATGTTATTATTACACTTTCTTATGGAGAAAACGACCCGGGAAATAATAGAAAGGACAGACGGATACGTCTACAAGCCTTAAGATTATTCCGTAATCAAAAGAAAAAAAATTCAATCCGGGGTTGAATTGGTGGCATTCAGGCTTTATTTTATTCCTTTAATAAACTATTTAGTAAATCATCTCAAAACGGAGGAACCTATGTTTAGACAATCATGGAGCCCATATCTTGCCGGGGCTGTGACAGGCCTTTTACTGGTTCTATCGGTGCTCATCAGCGGGAAATTTATAGGTGCGTCAACCACATTTGCCCGCAGTGCATCCGTCATTGAACAAACCGTAGGTATCGATACCTCGGTATTCGAATATTTTACCACCAGCAACGGCAAGTATGGGCCCGCTTCATTGCCGAACTGGCAGCTCATGTTTGTTGTGGGGATCATCATTGGTGCCTTTGTGGCCTCAATGTTGTCCGGCGACTTTAAACTTCAGGCTATTCCAGGCATGTGGAATGAAAGATTTGGTGGAAATCCCTTCAAAAGAGCAGTGGTGGCCTTCATTGGTGGCGTTATTGCGTTGTTCGGCGCCCGGCTTGCCGGCGGCTGACCCAGCGGCCATGGTCTGAGCGGTCTGGCTCAGCTATCTGTCAGCGGTTTTGTGGCACTGATTGCTTTCTTTGTCGGTGGTTTAATTACTGCTAACCTGGTTTATGGCATACAAAAGGATTAAAAATGAGTCTTTTATATGGTATTGTTACTGGCATTATTTTCGGTTTTCTTCTGCAAAAAGCTCACGTTTTAAGGTATGATAAGCAAATCGGGGCCTTAAGATTAATAGATATGACCATTGTCAAATTCATGTTGAGTGCTATCATTGTAGCGTCTATCGGTATTTACACATTGAAAGACCTTGGCCTGATTCAACTGAGTATCAAAGCAACTTCCCTGGGAGCCCAATTAGTCGGAGGCACACTGTTTGGTATTGGCTGGGGGCTTTTGGGGTATTGCCCGGGAACCGCGGCAGGTGCGCTGGGTGAAGGCCGGATAGATGGTCTTTGGGGGATTCTCGGGATGTTGTGTGGCGGTGCGCTATATGCTGCCGTTTATCCATTCACCAAAACTTATATCATCAGTATGGGAAGCTATGGAAAAATAAGCCTCCCGGAGATAATAGGAATCAATCATTGGGTTGTGATCCTTATACTTACCGCACTTTATATCTTGTTATTCTATTTTTTTGAACGAAAAAATCTATAACTTTAGCGAAAGGAGTATTTTATGTCGGAAGAAATGGAAGTCGGCTGCGCCAGGCCGACAGGAGGCCCTGTGGGAGAAAGCATTGAAACTGCATCTGAACATCCGCCAGCAACCAAAAAGGAGGAACCGTCTATGATCCAAGTGGGAAAAAAAGCGCCGGATTTTGCTGCACCCGCTTATCAAAATGGTAAATTTATATCTGTCAAACTTTCGGAATATTTAGGAAAATGGGTTGTCCTTTGTTTTTATCCAGGTGATTTTACCTTTGTCTGAGCCACTGAAATTTCAGCGGTCGCTGAAAAATACGTGGAATTTCAGAAGCTGGGTGTAGAAATCCTTTCGATGAGCATTGACAGCGTTTTTGTCCACAAAATGTGGAATGACAACGAACTATCCAAAATGGTTCAAGGAGGCGTTTTGTTTCCGATGTTATCCGATGCCGGTGGAAGAGTCGGCAAAGTGTTCGGAGTATTCGATGAAGACGCCGGTGTTGAAACCCGTGGCAGATTTATCATCGATCCGGATGGTGTCGTACAAGGCTATGAGGTACTGACACCTGCTGTTGGACGCAATGTTGAGGAAAGCTTAAGACAAATACAAGCGCTGCAATTGGTCCGAAACAGCAAAGGCACTGAAGCAACGCCATCAGGATGGAAACCGGGCAAAACAACCCTTAAGCCAGGCCCTGACCTTGTCGGTAAAGTATGGGAAGTTTGGAAAACTGAAATGGCGTTTGATTAATCACACAAATTTATTCAATTTATCGGGGCGCCTTTTAGTTGTAGGGTGTGTTCTCGCACTAACTAAATTTACGGTGCATAAAATGCACCCTACCCGGCCGATTGTCCCTATATTGAGCCAGAAATTGATTTAATCGACAAAATAAATTGCATGAAAACGAGCACTTATGACTAACAAGATAACTTATAGAGGGTCGTTAGAAAAAAGATGACGCCAAAAACGCTAATAGCTGCTCCCGATAGTATTCCAATAACCCTCTCGATCGTTTCGATGTGTTTTTTTGCCATCATGTTTAAAAATCCGGCTTTCCCTAAAATAACAAGCGTCACTACAAAAGAAATGGTCGTCGCCATACCGATTGAAATACAGATCGCCAACATCAGGCCAAGAAGCATTACATCCATGGACAGACAAAACAGCATGACCATTACCACCGCAGGACAAGGAACCAAACCGACCGCCAGAGCCCACGGCAACAGACTTTTTCGTGAATCTGCTACGGGTCGTTCTTCTTTTTTTGCTGTCTTTGCAAACAATAAAGCATAGCCACTTTTAAAAAAAATGCCTAATCCGAGAAGGGCAATCAACCCGAAACTTACCATTTGAGTCACGGTAGTGGACATCTCAAGGGTTTCACCGAAACTTTGCTGAATAATATACCGCAACCCAAAAACGCCCACTATTCCTGAAAAACCGTGAATAATTGCGATACAAAGACCAAATACCCATCCCCACACAATGGAAATCTTGTGAGATAAAATATACGAAGCCGCAATAAACTTTCCGTGTCCGGGTCCGGCTGCATGGATCGCGCCATAAGAAAAAGCAAGTCCTATCAGTAATATCAGCGGCTTGATGCTGCTTTCACTTTGGGTGACGCGAATCAGTTCAGATATCTTTTGTTTCAACTGGTGTTGCCATAAAATAATTTGAAAAATCACACGCGTCTTTAAGCTTGGTTTTGTCTTTTCATGATGATTTTCCGGTTCCGTTATGAACGGATTACGACACCAGACAGGGGTAGCGAATGAAAACAAAACGACAAAAAGAATCCATAAAACCAAAAATCGCTTCATTGTTTCCATTTAAACTCCAGAAAAAGCGCCCAGGGGTGAATCATATCGAAATAAATTTTGGTCTCCGGATCTTTTTTGACAGCCGTCTTTACATTAAAAGCTTCTGCAGATATAAGCGAAAATGGTTTTTTTTGAGTAAAAAAGATGGCCGTATAATAGGTTGGATCATAAGTTGCGATGCATATTTTTTTAAACTGATTCGTAGCTGTCACATGGCAGGGAATAAAAAATTCGTAGATTAGTTTTTTGTCATCTATTAGCGCCTGGAAATTTTTTATATACTTGACCCGGAAAGGTCTTGTGTTGATTCTAATAAAATGAAAAAAACTAAATTCCTTGATATAAAAAAATGCTTTTTCTTTTATGATGGCTATTTCATCCGGCTCAAATTTTCCATTCCGATTACAATCGTAGTCTTCAACAATCATGGCGGTAAACATCTCGTCAAATTCCCATTGAGCATTTATGCCTGCAAGCCCCTTGTCATCAAATATAATTTTCAACCGCTGAGCAATGAAAACATGTGGATGCGCCCTTACTTCAGACGACATTAACACGAATGCACTTATCATCAGAATGCAAACCCCAACACAAACCAGTATTGGAAAACCGCGTATGTAAAAATCAGCCTGCTTCATTACCAGATTGACAGGTAATCTTGTTTTTTAAAACTATAATCTGTAAAAAAAATTTCATTTATTATCATTGTTTTCCATAAGAAGCTCTTTCAATTTCCGGGAAAGTTCTATCAGGTCAAATGGTTTTTGTATAAAACCATTGCAGCCGCGGTCCAGTATTTCTTGTGCCCTGCCGTCTACGCTGTAACCACTGGAAAGCATAACCTTGACTTCTGGATCTATCTGCCATAGCCGGTCAAACGTCTCTCCCCCATCCATTTCCGGCATGATCATATCCAGTAATACCAGATCTATATTCCCCTTATTGTGCTGATAAATATCGACCGCTTCTTTTCCAGAAGATGCTGTTAGCACCTTGTAACCAAGTTTTTCCAACATTTTGCTGCCCACATCCGTAACGATTTTTTCGTCATCAACAAATAATATTGTTCCTTTACCTTCGAAAGCGGTTTCTTGTTGACAAGTGGTTTCTTTTATCATTTCTTCGGATGCAGGAAGATAAATATAAAATGTTGTCCCGCATCCCAATTTACTACCTACATCGATGAAACCATTGTGTTGTTTTATGATTCCGTAGGCAGAAGAAAGCCCAAGCCCTGTTCCCCCGCCAATTTCTTTGGTCGTAAAAAAAGGATCAAATATCCTCTCACAAATTTCTTTCTTCATTCCGATACCCGTATCCGCCACTGAAATCTTTACATATCTGCCGGGCTTTACATTATGAGGACTGACGAAATCCTTTTCCAATAGAACATTTTGGGTCTTCAGATAAATTTTCCCGCCTGCAGGCATAGCCTGTGCGGCATTAATGAAAAGATTTAACAAAACCTGTTCTATTTGCCAACGATCCAGTTCAATGGTGAAAACATCTACCTGATACTTTGCAGCGATACGGATTTCTTTCCTGGTTCGGCCAAACATTTCAGCGCTTTTCCGGATAATCGAATTGATATTATACGGTCTGACTTCATGCTTAGCGCCTTTTGCTATCCCCAACAGTTGGCGGGTTAACGATACACCCCGCTGAACATATTCCTCTATGTGTTTAATCCTTTCATAAAACTCACTTTTATCGAGGCCGTTTAGCAACAATAGTGATGCGTTGCCCTGTAAGCCCATCAACAGATTATTAAAATCGTGTGCGATTCCACCTGCCAACAGTCCGAGGCTTTCCAGTTTCTGAGCACGGAATACCTGTTCCCGAAAATGCTCTTTTTCATTTTCTTTATCCATCAGTTCAAATTCAGCTCCTATCATCTGGCTAACGGTCTTTATCAGGTTTAAATCCCAGTCACTAAACGTTCGTTCTTTTCCAAATGTGTTTATGACCCCGATAACATCTCCCGTATGACTAAAAACAGGCAATCCCGCATAACACTTTGCTGCAGTATCGGATAGACATCTGGCTGATGGGAAGTTCTTACTCACCCCGGATTCGAAAATAACCGCTTGTTTTTTAACAATTATCTGCTGCAAAGGAAGGCCATCGGGTGAAAAATTGACGGTTGAATTTAATCCATGCGTAGCTGACGCGACGGCGATGAAACCTTTTTCCTCATTGACAAATCTTGTTATCAAAACATTTAATCCGAGCGCATCGGAAATCGTATTGGCTAAACGAGCAAAAAGCTGTTCTCCATGGTTTGTAACAGCGATACGATACAGCTTCTCAATCCAGCGACTTCTTTGCTCGAGGGATTGTTTCATTTGCGCTATGTTGTCACTCAAAAATTCGAGTTCATAGATTCCTTTGTAATCAGGAGATTTCCCTGCGCGAACAGATGTGATAATTTTGTTGATGGGGCTTCGAAGCAACTTTTCCAGAAGAAAAAAAGTGACTAGTATGCTGAAAAGCAGAAGAATACCGGTAACAATATAGACAGCTTTTACCTGATTCATCAGCGGTGCATATTGAGTCGTGTCTTTAATCAAATCCACCCGCCAACTCCAGGGTTTAAAATTAAAATGGGTAATATAGCATAACTCGCCGTTATGAGTGATGCAGGATGACGTTTCCCGGGCTTGATGTTGTGCGAGATATTTTTTCACAGGAGGGGAAATACGCATCAGCAAAAATTCATCATGTCTATTGTCATATATCCGGCATTCCAAATGACTTCTTTTTACATAATCCTCTATGGCTCCCACCGTCAGGGCCTTTTTCACTCTAACCGCCCTGGAATTGCCTAATTGACCATCTTCTATCAGCTCTGTGAAATTTTGATCACAAATACTGTAGACCTCTTTAGAAATCCCTCGCAGTGCCGCGTTTATTTGTTGATGGGCAAAATCAGATACGGATCTTAACACAAAAAAATACAGTCCTGCTCCCAATACGATGGTGACAATAACCACTGGTAAAACCATTTGAAGGGCAAGGCTGTTAAATATTCGTTTGTGATATTTTTTGCTCAAAAGAGAGGCTCCGCCGTACGAATCTCTTTTGGGCAGACGATCTCTTTTTTCCCCTCCTGCCATTGAATGGTAAAAGCGTGCTGTCGAATTTGTTTTCCGTTGCTGTCCACCCCGAAACGTCCGATAATTGTTGTGGTATCCAGATGAAATAGTGTTGAACGAACTTTTTTCTTATCAATACTTTGCGCTTCTCTTATGGCTTCTGCCAGAACCTGCCCGCCTGCATAGGCAAGACCGGCATGATATCCCGGAGAACCACCATAGGCATTTATAAAATCTTTCTCAAACTTACGGGCACCCGGATAATTGGCCCTGGGTTCCCACAGCGAAGTTCCGAAAACAAGCTCCGCATCTTTACCGCATTTATCATAAAACGCCTGAAGCGCTGGTCCGACAGAAGCATAAAAAACTTCAGGCCGCCAGTTAATGCGTTTTAATACCTGAATCATATCCACAGACTCATCCATGTGCCCACAAACCATCAGTACCTGGCAATTCTTTTTCTTTGCTTCGAGAGCGAACGGATCCAACCGTTTGGTACCCTTCTTAAATCCTATGTATACAGAAACCTTTAGTCCAAATCGTTTGGCCCATTTTCTTGAACTTTCCGCCAGGTCAATTGAAAAAGGATCTTTTGCAAAGACAATGGCAATATTGTTTAAATCATTCATTACCATGAGTTCAAGCAACCCAACCGAAAATTTGCTCGCCGGCGTATAGATACCGATAGCGTTATGGCATCCCATCTCCCAAAGTCTGTCGGCTGCAGCGCCAGCAATTAAAATGGGAATATCGTGTCTTTCGGCAATGGGAAGAACAGCTTCGGTAATAAGGCTGGAATAAGGCGCAAATAAAAAGTCCACATTATCTTTTTCGATAATCTGCTGATACAATGTTCTGGCATACTCCGGGTCACTTTTGTCATCCTTGACTATCAGTTGAACCGATCTCCCCAGTATGCCACCTTCCCTGTTGACATGATTTTCCCATAACCTGAAACCTTTATAAAGGGCATTGGATATAACATCAAATTTTCCTGTCAGCCCTAAACTACACCCTACCTTTATAGGCGGTTCAGCAAAACAAGATGCATAAAAAAAATAAAACAAAAAAAGAAGGAAACAAAACACCTTACAACAGAACCGGCTCAAAAAATATGACGACTGTGTAATCAAACAAAGACATGAACGATATAAAAGACCCCGTTTCCCAACAGAATAAACGGGGTTGATGACATTTTGAAGCATCAATAGTATTTTCTCCTATCTTAAGAAAGATACCCTGCTTTTTTAATGTTTACCTTTTATGAAAAATTGCTTGAAAAGTCAAGCCACTCATATTCCGAAACATAAGTAGTGCCCGAACGAAAAATAGGATTTTTCGTTAAGATCAAGGAAGACGAAAATTTTAACCACAGAC